>CAZEGO010000063.1:0-8432 GCA_964511955.1 uncultured Planctomycetia bacterium
TTCGATTAATCTTCTTTATTCTTCTCGTCCGGAGAAACAACAACAGCCACGGCCCGTCGTTAAGGAAAAGAGTTTTTCGTCGATGACTCTGAATGAGATCGGGGTAACGGAAGACAGGGTGAAGAAATTTTTCGAATCCGGAGGGATCAAGGCCGCTTTTTTCAGGAATTTCATAATAATAAGTTTTTTTGTATTTATAGCGGCGATTCTGTTTAACATTTTTTTTATAATAAAGGGAGGCGGCGGGAAGCTCGGGTTTATCCGCGGCGCGCCCGAGCCGCCGTGGGGAGTGTCCGATATAGCCAGAGCCTCCATAGTGATAATTTTCATAAGTTACGTTACCGGTATAGCGGAAGCATTTATATTTAAAAAAGTCGGTATCGAAATATCGTTGAATCTCAGGATGATGCTTAACACTTTCCTGATCGATACCGCGGTGATCGCGACCTTATTGTATTTTGTTCGCGTAAAATACAAAGAAAAAATAAGCGCTCTGGGCCTGAAACTCAAAGGGTTTATCAGGAACGTGGCTCTGGGAGTGAGTATTTATGTTTTGGCTCTGCCGTCTCTTTTGGCGATACTTTTTTTGTCGATATGGGCGATGAACACCCTGGGTTATGAGCCGCCTCCGCAGCCTGTGTTCGAGATATTCATGGAGGAGAAAAGGAGCAGGGTATTGATGTTCCTGACTTTATTTGTTTCGTTTTTCGGCCCCGCGGTGGAAGAAATATTTTTCAGGGGATTTATGTACCCTTCTTTAAAAAAGCACGTCGGTATACTTAAAGGGGCTCTCATCAGCGGGATAATTTTCAGCGCGCTCCACACCAATATAGTCGGTTTTCTGCCGATTATGGCCTTAGGGATCCTGCTGGCGTATCTTTACGAGAAAACCGGTTCGCTGGTAAGTTCTATCGCTGTACACATGGCCCATAATTCCGCTATATTGATATTCGTTTTCTTTATAAAGGAACTGAGGATATGAAAACAAAAGTTTGCATCGTAAAGTGCAAGACTTATGATTTCGCGGAAGTTAACGAATCGGTAAAAAAAGCTTTCGATTTTCTCGGAGGACTGTCTTCGTTTATCGGTAAAGACGAAAAGGTTTTGATAAAACCGAATATGCTCTCGGGAAAAACCGCCGAATACGGAGTTAACAGCCATATAGAGGTCGTAAGGGCTATAATCAGACAGGTTAAAGAATGCGGTGCTTTTCCGGCCATAGGGGATAACCCCGGGGGCTCCGACAGCCCGTCGAAGATATACGCCTCTTCGGGATTTTTAACGGTTGCCAGGGAAGAAAACGTAGAGTGCATAGAGTCTAAAAGCGTCAAGATGATAAAGGATATACCTGTATCTTCTTATTTTCTGGAATACGATAAAATAATATCCGTTCCGAAGATGAAGACTCACAGCCTTATGGGGCTGACGGGCGCTGTTAAAAATATGTACGGTGCTGTTTCCGGGCTTGCCAAGTCGGAGTGGCATAAAAAGCGCCCGAGCCCGGGTGAATTCTCCGATTTACTGATAGAGATCTACGGTATGGTAAGACCCGACCTGGTATTGATGGACGGGGTAGTGGCCATGGAGGGCGACGGACCGGCCTCCGGCGAGCTTAAACCGGCCGGGATTCTTATCTGCGGCAGTGACAGCGTATCGATAGACGCGGTGTTTTCTTATCTTACCGGCATGGATCCGATGAGCCTTTTGACGACAAAGAAAGCGCATGAAAAAGGTTTAGGCCAGGGCGATATCAATGAAATAGAATTTCCGGGCGAAAAACCGGAAGATGTCAAATTTAAAAAGTTTAAAATGCCCAGGTCAGCCGTGGTCATGAATCTTCCTAAACCTGTCGTAAAAATAGCGGCGAAATTCATAAAATTCGGACCTCATATAAACCCGATTCTCTGCAGAGAATGTATGCTGTGCGCTAAAAGCTGCCCGGTCCGGGCCATAACAATAGACAGCAACAGAAAGAAGATAGACCATAGTAAGTGTATTCGCTGTATGTGTTGCCATGAACTGTGTCCTCACGGCGCTATAAGCTTAAAACGCAATTTTCTGGCGAAAGGTTTCGGATTATGATATTAAGTCCCATAGAATGGAAAAAAGACCGGATAGTTTTTATCGACCAGACCCAACTCCCGGCAAAACTTAAATACGTTAAATGTCGCGACCTCGGCACGTTGTGTGACGCCATAAAGAAGCTAAAGGTAAGAGGCGCGCCGCTTATAGGCATATGCGTAGCTCTTGGATATGCCCTCGCGGCCGGAAAATCAAAAGCCCGGGATATAAAAGGACTCGAAAAAGATTTAAATAAGGCCGCCCGCATGCTGAGGAAAACAAGGCCTACGGCGGTGAACCTTTTCTGGGCGTTGGACAGGATGGAAAACGTACTTCGGAATTTTACATCCGGGGATATGGACCGCGTTAAAAAACTTATATTGAAAGAGGCGCTGTCTATATTAAAAGAGGATAAAAAAATGTGCCGTTCGATAGGAAAAAACGGCGCCGGACTTATCAGGAACGGAGACGTCATCCTTACGCATTGTAACGCCGGCATGCTCGCGACGGGCGGTTGCGGTACCGCGCTGTCTGTCTTTTACGAAGCGAAGAAACAGGGTAAAAGATTCAAAGTCTACGCTGATGAGACCCGGCCGCTGATGCAGGGTTCCCGGCTTACCATGTGGGAGCTCATGAAGAACGGTATAGACGCTACGCTTATATGCGACGATATGGCGGCCAGCACCATAAGAGATAAAAAAGTGACGAAGATAATAGTCGGAGCAGACAGGATAGCGCGTAACGGAGATACCGCAAATAAAATAGGGACTTATGGGCTCGCTGTATTGGCGCGTTATCACGGAATACCTTTTTATGTAGCGGCTCCCAGTCCCACTATAGATAAAAACATAAAAACCGGCAGGGACATCCCCATAGAGCAGAGAAAAAGGGAAGAGCTGCTGTACGTGGGGCGCTGTCAGACGGCTCCCCTGAATGCCGGGATTTTTAATCCCGCGTTCGACGTGACGCCGGCCGGGCTTATAGCGAGCATAATAACCGAAACAGGAGTGTATGATATTAAAAAATTTAGGAGAATTTAATTTCATAAAGAGAATAGCGCGTAAGATAAAAGTTTCGAACGGGACCGTAAAAGGTATAGGCGACGACGCAGCTGTTTTAAGATACGGGAAAAATCAATATCTTCTGTTTACCGCCGACATGCTTATCGAAGGCCGGCATTTCAGGAAAAGGGAAAAAAGTTATTCGGTGGGAAAGAAGGCGCTTTCCGTCAATATAAGCGATATAGCCGCGATGGGAGGCGTGCCCAAAGAGGGGGTAGTGTCGATAGGTGTCCCTGCCCGTACGGCTACGCGTTACGCGGACGGTATATACAGGGGGATAAGGGATACGGCCCGTAAATTTAAGATCGACATAGTGGGCGGCGACACCGTAAGTTCGGACAGACTCATCATAAATATATCGCTCCTGGGTCGCGTAAACAAAAAGGACGTCGTCTACAGAAGCGGGGCGAAACCCGGAGACGCGGTTTTCGTCACCGGAAGCGTCGGCGGCTCCATAAAAGGTAAACATCTTGATTTTACTCCCCGGCTGGCCGAGGCTCTTTTTCTCGTAAAAAATTTCGGGATAAATTCCATGATAGATATTTCCGACGGGTTGCTGGCCGACCTTGGCCATATCCTGGAAGCAAGCGGCAAGGGCGCGTTGATATACAAGAGCCTGGTCCCGGTATCGAAAAAGGCCCGGACCTTTGCCTCGGGAGTGGCGGACGGTGAGGATTTTGAGCTGTTATTCACGTTGTCCGCCCGCGACGTAAAAAAGCTGAAAAACAAATGGCCTTTCAGGACACTGTTGACAGAGATAGGGACCGTAGTGTCCCGACCGAAAGAAATAATTCTGGTCGACCTGAAAAACAAAAAATCAAAAATAACCCCAAAAGGATACAGACATTTTTAAACAAAACTCAACACTTAAGATATTACCTGAATTATCAAGAAAAAACGCGAATTTCATACACAATTGCACATTTGAGGTAATACCTGAAATGTGCAATTGCACGATTCAGGCATTACCTCAAATGTGCAAAATATCTCAGGTGTGTTGCTGGAATCGCCTTGAAGGTTTTTGATGTGATTACACGAAGTGATAAAGAGACAATCGAGTGTGGAGTCAGGCTTTCTAAAACTCTTAAGAAGGGCGACGTGGTGGCTCTTTACGGTGAGCTTGGGAGCGGGAAGACCACTTTTACCAAGGGAATAGGAAAAGGTCTGGGTGTGAAAAATCCGCAGCGCATAAACAGTCCCACTTTCGTACTGATAAAACAGTACGAGGGAAGAATGCCCCTTTACCACCTGGATTTATACCGTCTGGATAACCTGAAGGATATCGAGGATATCGCCGTCGAGGAATATCTTTTCGGGGACGGCGTAAGCGTAATAGAGTGGCCCGAAAGACTGAAGAATCTTTTACCGAAGAAACATGTTTCGGTAAGGATTGCCATAAAGGATGAAAGTGAGAGAGAGGTATCGGTTGAGGATTTTAGGGATTGATACAAGTTCCAAAATATTAAGCATAGCGCTCGGTGACGGCCCGGATATTATTACAGAGGAGTCGTACGAGCTCGGGAGACAGCACTCAAGCCTTATGATACCTAAAATAAAAGAGATGCTCGACAGATCGAATCTTACAATAAGGGACATCGATGCCTTCGTGGTAGGTTTGGGCCCGGGCTCATTTACCGGTATGCGCGTAGGAGTCAGCGCGGTTAAGGGTCTTTCACTGGGAGCGGACAAGCCTTGCACGGGAATAGCGAGTATGGACGCTATGGCTTTGGAAGCCGCTTCCCGGGTAACGGACCCCGAAAAAGAAAAAATTACCCCGATTATAGACGCCAAAAGAAGCCAGTTCTATTGTGCCGTCTATCAGAAAACGAAAAATGGCGTAAAGAGAGTATCTGCTTATCTTTTATTACCGTTGGACAGGATCATAAAAAAGATGAAATCCGAGGTATTGTTTTTGGGAGACGGTTTGAATCTTTGCGGCCGGACTATAAAAAACCGGAACGAAAAAGCTGTTTTTTTGAATGAAAAATATTGGTATCCTAAAGCGGGTAATCTGATAAAATTATCGTGGACGAATTTAAAAAAAAGAAAAAAAACAGATCTGAGCAAACTGGAACCGTTATACATATACCCAAAAGACTGCCAGGTAAAAAAATAGACTTATGGTAGAAAATATCTGTTTTTATCTATGAAATTTTACCGCCCTACTTTCGCTGAAATTGATTTGAACGCTGTCAGTTATAATTTGCGTTTGATAAAATCCGCCGTAGGAAAAGGCGTTAAGGTTTTAGGTATAGTCAAAGCCGACGCTTACGGGCACGGCATGGAAGAAGTGGCGCGTGCCGTTATTAGACAGGGAGTGGATTATCTGGGCGTGGCGTCTCTGGACGAAGCGTATGATTTACGCAAGGCCGGAATAGAGAATAATATACTCATATTGGGTAATATCCTGCCCGAAGAAGCCGAAGGGGTTTTAAGACTGGGAGTGACGCAGACCGTCACTTGTCCCGACGTGCCCGGCGAGCTTACGAGGCTTGCCGTCAAGAAAAATAAGATAGTGAAGGTCCATGTCAAGATAGATACCGGTATGGGGCGTATAGGAGTGTGGCATAGGGACGCTATAGATTTTCTTATAAAGGTAAGTTCTCTGAAAAATATAGTGATAGAAGGTATTTTTACGCATTTCCCGACCGCGGAGAGTGACAGGGCTTTTACGCGAAATCAGATAAAGGATTTCAATAATCTGGTTAATGAGCTTTCGGGAAGAGGTATAGACATTCCTTTGAGACATTGTTCCAACAGCGTGGCGCTTTTAAATTATAAAGAAGCCAGGATGAACATGGTGAGGCCGGGTCTTATGATATACGGGCTATATCCTCATGCGAAATTAACCAAAAAGATTAAATTGAAACCGGCTCTGGCCTTAAAAACCAGAATAGTTTACTTAAAGGATGTCCCCGGAGGCAGAAGCATAAGCTACGGCAGGACACATGTTACCAAAAAAGCCACTAAGATAGCCACTATACCCGTAGGTTACGGAGACGGATATTCAAGGTCGCTTTCGAATAAAGGGGAAGTCCTGATAAGGGGAAGGAGAGCCGCTATTGTAGGCCGGGTGTGTATGGATATGAGCATGGTGGACGTAGGCCATATACCCGATGTCAGGATCGGAGACGAGACGGTTTTGATAGGTAAACAGGGCAGAGAAATAATAAGGGTTGAAGAACTGGCCCAAAACATGGATACTATTCCATATGAGGTAGTATGCAGCATCGGACGTCGGGTACCCAGAGTTTATAGATTTTAATTTATGCAGGTTCAGCGTCAGATCGAGATTACCCCCATGTCCCACACCGGGGGTGGGACATGGGGGAGCATGGGGTTTAAGGTGCCAAATTCGAAAGGAGCAAGCTAATGTCAGATAAGGTATTTCTTACAAAACAAGGTTTCGAGAAGCTTAAAAAAGAGTTGCAGCAGTTGAAGGGGGCTAAGAGGAGAGAGATAGCTGACGAGCTTGAGAAGGCGAGGCAATTAGGGGATCTGAGCGAAAATGCGGAATACGACTCCGCCAAGCAGGCCCAGGATGTGAACGAAAAAAGAATAAATGAGCTCGAAAAGAAGCTGGCCACGGCCAGGATAATAGATAACGAGAATATATCGTCCGATAAGGCGTATGTCGGTGCCGTTCTTAAACTGGTGGACATGGAATCCAACGAACAGATAGAATATAAGCTGGTAGCGGAAGACGAGGCGAATTTCGCGGAAGGAAAAATATCCATATCCTCACCGGTGGGAAAGACTCTCCTCGGTAAAAAAAAGAACGAGATAGTCAGTATAAAAATACCTGCCGGAATGTTAAAATACAAAATAACGGATATATCCAGGTAACGGTAAGAGCGTTATCTTTGCGATCGGATGGTGGAAAGCTCTGAATTTTCCTGTTGTAATTTATCCCTCAAAGTGAGATAATATATCACTATAATTAACTATATGAGGGGATATTGTATCTAATGTCCCCGGGAAAGGAGAAAAATGGATATCAAAAGACTGGCAATGGTTTCTTTATTGATGGTTGTACTGGTCACGGGTGTGAGCGCGGCCGAATATGCCGCTAAAGTAAACGGCGTCCCGATAAAGGAAAGCACCCTTAATAAAGCGGTAGAGAATTTTGTCGAAACCCAGAAGATGCTGGGTATGCAGATAAAAAAAGAGGACATGGAGGCCCTGAAAGATAATGTACTGAACGAGCTTATAGCGGCCGAGTTATTGTATCAGGAAAGCAAAAAAACCGACCTGGGAAAGCTCGATAAGGACATAAAAGAACAGTTCGAGGCCATAAAGAAAGGATTTAATTCCGATAAGGAGTTTTATCAGGTTCTTAAGGAGAGGGGTATCAGTGAAAAAGACCTGCGCGAGGACATAAAAAAAGGCATCTTTATAAAAAATTATCTGGAAGAAAAAGTCTACAGCGATATTCAGGTAACGGAAGAGGATAAAATAGCGGAATTCAATAAAAATCAGGATAAATTAAACATACCGGAACGCATAAAAGTCAGTCATATACTCGTCAAGACAGGCAAAGACGCGACCGAGGAGGAAAAACAAAAAGCCGGAAAAAAAATAGAGGATATAAGGAAAAAAGCGCTTGCCGGAGAGGATTTCGCCCAGCTTGCAAAGCAATATTCCGAGGATGAAAGCGGCGCTCAGGGCGGAAATCTGGGCTATTTCAGAAGAGGGGAAATGATCAAGTCATTCGAGGACGTGGCTTTTGCCCTGAATCAGGACGAGATAAGCGATGTCGTGGAAACGGATTTCGGTTATCATATTATCAAACTGACGGACAGAAAAGCGCCGCATACTCTGACTTATGAAGAGGTTAAAAAAGATATAGAAAGGTACCTGACCAACCAGAAAAGAGCGGATATATTGGCCGGGAAAGTAGAAGAGTTACGCGAAAAAGCGAATATAGAAATCTACTGATAATATATAAGTTAGAAAGTTAATCAATCCGGGAGTTTATTCATGAGAAGCGATATTATTAAAAAAGGCATTTCAAAGTCAGGAAACAGGGCTCTTTTGTACGCTACCGGAGTCTGCCGCAAAGATATGGACAAGCCGTTTATCGGAATAGCGTCCAGTTTTTCGGATCTGGTTCCGGGCCATATCAATATGAGATCTTTTGAACGCGCGATAGAAAACGGTATTTACGCGGGAGGCGGACGGCCGTTTGTATTCGGCACGCCGGCTATATGTGACGGTATAGCTATGGGCCATACAGGTATGAAATATTCGCTTGCTTCCAGGGAATTAATAGCTGATATAGTGGAGACTATGGCAGGCGCGTATTCTCTC
>CAZEGO010000064.1:0-8314 GCA_964511955.1 uncultured Planctomycetia bacterium
CTGGCAAGTGTATAACTGGTGGCCCATGTGTCACTGCCCGCGAAAGCCCTGTCCGAGACAAGAATAGCCTCGTCGGCTCCCAGAGAAACGCTCTCCCTCAACGCGTCTTCGGCCTGTGGAGGCCCCATGGTAATCACCGTTACCTTACCGCCGTGTTTTTCCTTAATCCTCACGGCCTCTTCGATGGCATACATATCAAAAGGATTTATTATACTGGCCACCCCGCTCCTGATAAGCGTGTTTGTCTCAGGGTCTATGCGAACTTCGGTGGTATCGGGTACCTGTTTGATGCAAACAACTATGTTCATATTTTATCTCCCGCTCTTGGCTCGAGGCATTTATTTTTTGCCTTAAGGCTTCAACATGGAACCTTGAGCATAAAATGTTGCGATAACATCGCAACATTTTATTATTTTGAACTTTCTTTTATTAAATTCGAGGCTATTACCCCTCTCTGAATCTGATTTGTCCCTTCGTATATCTGCGTAATCTTGGCGTCGCGCATGTATTTTTCTATAGGATAATCCCTCATGTATCCGTAACCCCCGTAAAGCTGTAGACAGTCGGTGGTCACTTTCATGGCCATATCGGAAGCAAACAGTTTGGCCATGGCCGATTCTTTGGCTATTTTCTTGCAGCCGGCGTCTACCATTCGCGCGGTAGCGTATATCAAGGCTCTCGAGGCTTCGATCTCGGTAGCCATATCTGCCAGCATAAACTGTACTCCCTGAAAAGAAGCAATGGTCTTACCGAACTGCCTTCTTTCTTTTAGGTAATTTACTGTAAGGTCCAGCGCTCCCT
Organism: uncultured Planctomycetia bacterium; assembly: GCA_964511955.1. Taxonomy (GTDB): domain Bacteria; phylum Omnitrophota; class Gorgyraeia; order Gorgyraeales; family Gorgyraeaceae; genus CAZEGO01. Next base: position 802 of record CAZEGO010000064.1, read on the forward strand.
GCGCTATTCCGAGCGCCTGCGCCGCAACACCCGGCCTGGACTGGTCGAACGTCTTCATGGCCACTATGAAACCCTGTCCTTCTTTACCGAGCAGGTTCTCTTTGGGGATCTTGCAATCCGTGAATATAAGCTCTCTTGTGGCCGAGGCTCTTATGCCCATCTTATCTTCTTTCTTGCCGAACTCGAATCCCGGAGTGCCTTTTTCCACTATAAAAGCGGCGGCTCCCCTCGGACCTTTGGATTTGTCCACGGAAGCTATCCCCGTATATACATCGGCCTCTCCGCCGTTAGTAATCCACTGCTTCGTACCGTTTAAGATATAATGATCGTCTTTTTTGTCGGCCGTAGTGGCTATGGCGGCGGCATCACTGCCGGCTCCGGCTTCGGTCAAAGCGAAAGCCGCCAGTTTTTTACCCTTGGCTATATCGGGCAGATATTTTTGTTTCTGGTCGTCGTTGCCGAAAAGTATAATAGGAAAAGTTCCCAGCGCAGTAGCCGCCAGCGCAAGTGATATTCCGCCGCAGGCCTTCGACAGCTCCTCAACAGCAAGAGTAAGTTCCATGCACCCGCCGCCGGTACCGCCGTATTTTTCCTCGATATATATACCGAACAGGTCACTGTCGGCCATCACCTTGACCATGTCCCACGGAAAAGAGTTCTCCTCGTCATACTTGGCCGCTACCGGCCTTATCTTTTCCTCGGCAACCTGTTTAGCCAGGTCCTTTATCATTTTCTGTTCCTCGGTCAATAAGTAGTCCATTGCTTCCCCCTTTATCTTATTCTATAAATCAATGTTTCGGGCCGGTCTTCTCTTATAATCTCAAGTTTTACCGATTTAATTTTATCGTTATTCCTGACGGATTTATAGGCCCTGTATAACCCAAACAGGCTGTTTACACGGTGTCCGTTAACGCTTTTTATCAAATCGCCTTTTTTTATTCCTGCTTTCTCGGCCAGTTTGGCGACAGCGAGGTTTTTAATCAAAAACCCCTCTTTTTGAATACTTACATTGCCCAGCTCGCTGTTAAAATCAACCCTGGGGCCGTATCCGAACCTGTATACAGGCTTGACTTTTTTTATCATGGATACCAGGGTTCTGTCTGCGTTTTTCAGCGCCTTTTCGGCGCCGGACAAATTTACCAGGCGGGTACCGTCCGCGGCTTCCGTAATTTCTATGCCTTTAAACAACTCCGCGTCTATGGTTTCGTCGCCTTCCCTTACGGGCGAGGCGAATAATTCTTTTTCCCGGTCTGTCAGGGGCTCTAAGGATAGGTCTCCCACGTAGGCTCTGCGCAAAACTATTTTCCCGTCGGCGTCGACTACCTCGAAATCTTTTTTTCCGGGTACCTTTTTGTCTTCCGGCTTTCGGTAGTTATATTCCACTATGTCGCTTTGCACCGCTTCCTGAAATACGATGTCCGAGCCGGGTAAAGGCACTTTTTTTCCGGCCACAACGGCCACTTCTTTTCCGGAATCCGGATCCTCCAACACCAACAGACCGTTTTTTATGTCTTTTATTCTCAGGCAGTATGTTATGTCGCGCTCGGAGCAAAATATGTCGCCTTTTACATAAAGCTTCTTTCGATCGTTGACCCTGGCAACCGCGTACCACCGCGGCTCGTTTTCTTTTACGGTAGCCACCACCCTGCCTGTATCGTCGGCAAAAGCCGGGCCCGCTTGAATTAAAAAGAACGAAAAAAGTACTAAACTAAAGGTATTGGTTAAATTATAAACAATATTTAACATTCGTCAAGATAAAAACTTTATAAAAGAGACTATGGTTTTTATTATAACTCTAAATAAGTATTTGAGATATAAGTTCTTCTCTATCTTATCGGCTATGGCCGGGCTGATCGCGTAATATGTTTTTATTATATCACGGCCTAAAGAGCTCTTTAACATAATATTATCCCGGAAATCGCACAGAACGCCGACTTCCTCTGCCAACGGTGACCCGAAACTGACAGTAGCTATAAAACAACCGCCGCCGCCTCCTCCACCGCCACCGCCTCCTCCTCCGCCGGATGCGTCCGTGGTGGCGGTCGCGGTAGTCGAGTAAGCGGAATTATTTATATTATTATATGCTCTTATCCTGTAAGTATAGGCAGTACTTTCGGAAAGGCCGGTGTCACTGTAGGACGTGGAATTCCTGGCCGGCGCCGTTATCTGCGAGTAACTCCCCGAACCGGTCTTACGTTCTAATTTGAAACCGGCTTCGTTGATCGCGGTGTCGGTCCAGGAAAGACTTACAGCGCTTGACGAAGCCGCCGCCGCTGCGAGAGAAGTGGGGACGGGCGGAGCGGTTACTGACTGATAGGCGTTTATCCTTCCGCTTGAAGCTACTTTATCGGCCAGCGCGGCTTTTACGTCGACGCTGTTGATTATCTGTTCTTTTACCTGCACCGCCGTAAGTCCGGGCTTGACCGCAAATATTAAACCCGCCAGGCCCGAAACATACGCGGTAGAAGATGAGGTCCCGGTGCTGAAACTATAGCTGTTCAGTAAATCACAGCTGTAAATATTTTTTCCGGGGGCAGTAACGTCCACGGATGTAGTGCCCCAGTTCGAGAAGGCGGGCATAGCGTCATTCTGATCGGTAGACGCAACCGCTAATATATTAGAGGAATCATCCGAAGCCGGATAATTTTCCTGTCCGGGCTGATCAATGTCCCATCCGGCGGACTGGTCTCCGTCCCCGTCGTTCCCGGCCGCGGCTACAAAAATAACATTAGAATCCTCTATGGCGTTTTTTAAAAGAACGCTGGCTGTGTCTCCCGACCAGCTCGCGTTCATAACCTCCGCGCCCTTATCGGAAGCGTAATTCACGGCAGATATGGCGTCGGCGATAGTGCCGCTCCCCGTATTATCCAGTATCTTTAAAGGCATTATCTTGACGGTCCAGCTTACACCGGTGACTCCTTTGGAGTTATTGCCCGCGGCGCCTATTATTCCGGACATCAGGGAACCGTGTCCGTCATCGTCCTCGGGGTCATTATCGTTGTTTACAAAATCCCATCCTTTTATATCGTCAACGTAACCGTTGCCGTCATTGTCTATACCGTCACCGTCAGTCTCTCCGGAATTGGACCAAAGGTTGCCCTGCAGGTCCTCGTGGTCCATATCCATACCGGAATCAAGCACGGCCACTACCACGGAAGACGAACCGGTGCCGGTATCCCACGCCTCGGGAGCGTCCATATCGGCGTCATTGGTTCCCGTCGTCCCATTGACCGTCTGTCCGGTATTGTTCAGGCCCCAGAGCTCGGAATAATCCGTGTCATTGGGAGTCGTTACGGCGGAACGGATATAATAATTCGGTTCGGCGTGATCTATTTTCGGGTAAAACTTATATTTTTTTATTCCTTCCTCTACCGTAATATCGTAAGGAAGTTTTATTAATTCCATATTAAACTTTTCAAATTCGCGCGTCCTGCAGGTGCTTACCTGTTTCGATATCATCTCTTTGGAATACTCGGAAAGACCTTCCCTGTATTTCACGAGGATCTCGCCATCGACATAATTTTTCTCCTGCTGACATACAGCGGCGCCGGATAAAAATAAAAACGCGACTAACGTAAATATTAAGATTTTATTCATATCTTACTACCATGTAAATTTCCGCTTCCGGCATTCTCATGACCCCCGGAAAGGGCTTGAAGGGGGCTGTTTCCTTGACTGCGTTTACCGCGGAGCGCACGAGTTTCAAGTCAGGTTTATTAAGCACCACGGGGCCCCGCTTTATAAAACCTTTTTTATCGAGGGTGAACCTCACTTCCACCTCTCCTTTTAATCCTCCGACATCCTGTTTTTCGGCTCTCTTCATTATGTCTTCTCTTATGTCCAGATAATACTCCTCATAAGCCGTGCGACTGTCTTCCGAGATGACTTCCCCGACCGGGCCGGGGGATTTTTTCACCGTCACACGGGATTGCCCCGAACCGATATATTTCTCCGTGCCGGTGTCATAGTTTTCAGTATCGGGAGGACCGAAAAGCGTGGTCCATTTTTTTGCGGGCCTTTTTTTAACCGTTTTTCGGGGTTTTTCCTGCTCTTTGGCTTTAACTCCGGGAACGGCTGTCTTAGTCTTTTCGGAAGGCCCGCCTATCATGGGCTTCAATCCGGTATCTTTCTTCCTGAGCGGTTTTCTTTTGGGTAATATTTCAGAGAAATCCAAATCCACCTCTATATCTTCGGGTTCTTCCACTACAATCTCTTCTTCCATGGATTCCCATCTGTCCATATAACCTTTTGCTTGTTTCGTGGTCCTGTCGCCGTCTATGATATGAGGCCTCAGGAATATCACGAGCTCTGTTTTTTCCTTGCTCTGACCTTTTGAGGAAAAAAGTTTGCCCAAAACAGGCATATCCCCCAAAAAAGGGACCCTCTCCTCGTGGTCCACCAAAGTGTCTTTCATCAGCCCGCCTATTATTAGAGTGGTTTTATCTTTTACCACTACAGTCGTCTCCGCCTCGGAAGTCGTGACGTACGGCACTATGGTCCTGGTGCTGCCGTCGGGATTTTCCAGCTCGACGGTCTTGGTGGCGTCGGCGTTGCTCACTTCGGGTTTTATATTCATCTTTATATATCCGTCTCTGTTGATTTCCGGAGTAACCAGGAGCCGCACTCCGACGTCAACGAACTGCACGTGATCCGTGGTATGATAAGTGCCGCCGGAAGTGGTAGTAACCTCACTGGTAACGTAGGGTTCTTTGGCACCCACCAGAATCCTGGCTTCCTCCCTGTCAGCCACGGTGATCATAGGCTTGGATAAAACGTTCGTCTTGCCGTAAGCCTTAAGAAGGCTCAGTACCGTGGAATGACTTCCCCCTTCCTTTGCAACCGTAAAAGTGCTGGGCGAGGTACCGGTAAGCCCCGTACTAAGGTTTGTCGTGGCTTCAAGCGTTATATCCCCCATCGTGGCCAGAGCCGCCCAGTCAATCCCGTGGCTAAACTTATCGGTAAGAGTAACCTGTATTATACTGGCCTCTATTATAACCTCCCTGGTTTTTTCATCAAAGGCCCTTATAATGGCCTCTATGTCGTCCATCTTTTTTGGTGTGGCCTGTACCGCTATCTTGTTCGTCCTCTCGTCGAATCTTACGCTCCCCACGCCCTCGGACAGCATGTCCTCCGTCTTATCCCTTATAAGTTCGGCCTGCGCATACCCCAGAGAGAAAACCTTTGTCACAAGAGGGACATCCAGTTCTGATATCGTATTTTTCATTCTTTCCATGTTTCCCGGAGTATCTATCAGCACTATGGTACCCGAACGCTCATCCGGTATAATCTTTCCGGATTTACCTTTCATCTGCATGATGGATTTGGCAACTTCGGTGGCATCGGCGTGTTTCAGTTTTACTATCTCGGTCTCTTCCTTGTCCAGAAAAGCGCTGCCGTGCAGTTCCCTGTACTTCCTGTCCGACATTATTTTTACCAGAGTGCCTTCGCGCTCATAAGCCAGGGAATGAGTAGATACCAGGACATCGAGCGCCTCCATTATATCCACATCGCGCAAATACAGAGACACAGTGCCTTTAACGTCTTTATCGGCCACTATGTTAAGTCCGCTCTTCTGCGATAAGAGCTTAAGCACGTCTCTTATATCCATGCCTTTGATATCCAGCGAGATAAGGTTCAACCCGTCATCGTACTGGGCGCCGGAATGACTCGGGTAAACACAAATCCCCGCCGTTAAAAACACCAGGATCAACATAATTTTTTTAATCATAAATCCCTCCGCGCTATATGCGTAATTCTATCTTATTTCCTTTATAGTCTATAATCACTCTTCCGTCGCTTATGTCGCGTAAAGTAAATTCCCCGAATTTATCCCCGGGATAAAGGAAAAAGGTTTTATCGAGTGTCTTATGCTCTATAACAGCCTGTTCCCCGTCACCCGATATTATGCCCAACAGCACCAGGTCTTCCCGCGGTGACGATTCTCCCTCGCTGCCTGAACCCCTGTCTATCCGAACCTGTTTAATCTCCGGACTGTCTGCCGCATAAGTCATGCTCCCGATTTCGGACCCATCTATCGCCTCAATATCAATCTCGGGAATCCTATAATCGAAGGTAGCCAGGTCAATAATGAAAATAACGACTATAATGATTATTATAGACCCGAGAATTATATTGACCTTGGTGAACACTTTTAGTTCTTTCCGAAATTTAATCTTATCCTGGGCCTTTTTTATGATATCCAATAATCTCTGTTCAGGGGTCATGCTATCCATTTATAAGGTCCACTTTCCTGTCTCTCTCGATTATCTCGGTTATAAGCTTCTCGCCGACCAAAGCTCTCTCTTCCATAACAGCCAGCTCGAGAGCGCTGTGGCATATATTCGCTATCCTGCGCGGATATCCCTGGGTATACTGGTATATAAGCCCTATCGCTTCATCCGTAAAAAGCCCCTTTTCCGAGCTGTATCCCGCCTGTCTTAACCTGTAATCTATCATGCTTTTGGTTTCCCTGATATCAAGCGGATTAAGTATGTACTTTAAGCTTATTCTGTCCGCAAAATTTCTTATCCTCTTTACTCTCGGCAGAAGCTCCATCTGCCCCATAATGACCAATTGTAAAAGTTTATATTCGTTAGTCTCGTAATTTAAAAGTGTCCTGAGCATCTCCAGCGAAAAAGCGTTTAATTTCTGCCCCTCGTCTATTATAAGCACTACGATATCGCCTTCATCCACGCATCGCCTGAAAAGAAACCTTTCTATGGCTTCTTTGTAATCCAGAGCGGACCTGTAGTTAGGCTTTATGCCGAACAGCCGGGCCAGATAGGAAACGAACTGAAACTCAGATTCATACAACGGATCGAATATCATATAGGTGGAAAAAATTTTTTCCTGCCCCAGGCTCTGCACAAGCGCTCTCGCCAGCGTGGTCTTACCGGTACCAACGTCACCCAGTATGAGACTCATGCCCCTTTTGAGCCGTATGGCTATTTCGAGTCTCTGCAAAGCCTGTTTGTGGGATACCGACGGATAGAGAAAATACGGATCGGGGCTTGTGGAAAAAGGTTCTTTTTTGAGATTAAGTAAACTGTAGTATGACATATTCAGCTTAAAATTTCCTTTATCTCTGCGAGCGGCTTATTTTCCTTTCTCAAAGCGCGTATTTTTTTTAGCCTTTCGAGCGTACTGTCATCAAAGTATCTGAAATTTGTCTCAGGACTTCTTCCTACTTCCTGTAACAGGCCTATATTAAGATAATATTTTATGGTATGTACGGTATGTCCGCTCAACCGCGATAAATCCTTGATTAAATATACTCCAGACATAAAAACTCCGATCGAAAAGGTTGATTTCACTATCTATATGGATAGTGACAGCTCACTATCTACTCAGAGAGTAAGTATACCCGATAATATGCACACTGTCAATTGTGACTTAAATAATTATTTTTGAAAGGATTAGGGTAGATTTAAAGGTCGGGCCCGCGTTGTATATCATGAACTTATTCACTGACATGAAGTGGGGTTTTTCGGTAAGATATGTTAAAAGTCGGTAT
>CAZEGO010000065.1:0-8304 GCA_964511955.1 uncultured Planctomycetia bacterium
ACTTTTACCCGCGCTGATAGGCCGTTTCGAGGTGATAGAGGAAAAGGCAAGGCGGGAAAACATATCCCTGGAAGGCGCCGAGATCATAGACAGAGGTTCTTATCAGGATCTGGATAAGTACGTAAAGCTTTACTGCGAGATAAGGAAGCATAAAAAGATAAAAGAAAAAGACGCTGCCAGGCTGATTAACGATAACCCCGTTTTTTACGCGGCGTTAGCGGTTCGTTCGGATGATTTCGACGGTTTTGTCGCGGGTGCGGCGACTACGACCAGGGACGTAGCGAGAGCGGCGATACACTGCATAGGTTCTTACGAAGACACCTGCACGGTTTCGAGTTCTACCATATTAGTAGTTCCGGATAAGAATATGGGCTCTAACGGCGTTTTTATATACGCCGATGCCGGGATAGTCCCGGATCCCACGGCCGAACAGTTGTGCGATATAGCCGTAAGTTCCGCCAGGATGGGTAAGATGCTGTTAGACGAAGAGCCTAAAGTAGCCATGCTTAGTTATTCTACCAAAGGGAGCGGAGGATCCGCTCCGGGCATTAAAAAAGTACGCGAAGCCACCCGCCTGGCCGGCGAAAAAGCTCCCGATATACTTATAGACGGAGAGATACAGATAGACTGTGCCGTAGTACCGGAAGTATGCGCGAGAAAAGACCCCGATAGCAAAATAAAGGGCCGCGCTAATATTTTTATATTTCCTAATCTTGACGCCGGGAATATTTCCTATAAACTGACCGAACGCCTCGCCAAAGCCAAGGCTATAGGCCCGGTAATCCAGGGGATAAAAAAACCCGCCAGCGATTTATCCAGGGGATGCAGTTCGCAGGATATAGTGGATGCGGCCGCGGTAACGGCGATTTTAGCCCAAAGCAATTAATATTATCATGAAAATACTCGTATTAAACAGCGGAAGCTCATCGATAAAGTATAAGCTTTTTGATATATCCGGTAACGAAGAAAAGCTTTTGGATAAAGGACAGGTGGAGAGGATAGGCGAAAAGGTATCGGACCATAAAGAAGCCTTAAAGATTATTTTGAGTGATGTCAAATGCGAAGTTGAAGCAGTCGGACACCGAGTGGTTCACGGCGGCAGCAGATTTAAACAGTCCACGCTTATAAACGACGAGGTAGTCAAAGCTATAGAGGATTTCAGCGAGCTTGCGCCCTTGCATAACCCACCGGCCCTTATGACCATCAGTGAATCCAGAAGGCTTCTCTCGAACATACCGCATGTATCGGTATTTGATACGGCGTTTTATCACAGCATTCCCGAATTCGCATATTTATACGCGATACCGTACGGTTTTTACGAAAAATACAAGATAAGAAAATATGGATTTCACGGTACGAGTCACAGGTACGTATCCGGTCAGGCCGCGGACATTTTAGAAAAGCCGTTAGGTGACTTAAGACTGATAACATGCCATCTGGGTAACGGATGCAGTATAACCGCGGTAAAGTACGGAAAAGCCGTGGATACCAGCATGGGCTTTACTCCTCTCGAAGGCCTGGTGATGGGTACGCGTTCCGGAGATATAGACCCGGCTATAATACCTTACATAATGGAAAAAGAAAAACTCGACATTAACGGTGCCATGGATATTCTGAATAAAGAAAGCGGCATATTAGGCGTATCGGGCGTAAGTAATGACATGAGAGAGGTCCGCAAAGCCGCCAAAACAAATTCCCGCGCGCGGGTTTCGCTGGAGATATTCTATTACAGGATAAAGAAATACATAGGGGCGTATTGCGCCATAATGGGCGGTGCGGATGCCGTAGTATTCACCGGTGGCATAGGAGAGAACAGGCCCGATGACATGAAAAAAGTCTGCGAGGGTGTTATTCCCGAAGACACCGAGGTTCTCATAATCGAGACGGATGAAGAGTTAATGATAGCGCGGGATTCTTTTAAAATCGTAAACAAAGGATAGATAAGTATGAAAATCAACGTTGACAAGATACCGGACGAAGGCATGGTTATAAAGGAAGAGTTGAGTCCGGGGCTGATTTTACCCAGCCTTAAGGGGCAGGGTATAGCTATGGATAAACCTATAAACGTTACGGCCAGGGCCGTCAAAAAAGGCGGGGAAATTTTTGTTGACATATCCCTGAACGCACCCGTGGAATATACATGCTCAAGATGCCTTGCCAAAGTCACGAGCCCTTTTAAAAAAGATTTTAGCGTAAGCTATGAGGCCAATCCCGGGGCTGTGCTCAACGTGGACGAAGACATAAGGCAGGAAATGATAGTCGACAGTCCCATGAAAGTATTGTGCAAGCCCGACTGCAAAGGTTTGTGCCCTAACTGCGGCCAGAATCTTAATGTAGGCAAGTGTGATTGTAATTAAACCCGCCTGAGGCGGATTTAATTATCCGCCAAAGTTTTGCGGCGGATGAACTAGATGGTAGAATAAGCTTTATTCCCGCCACAAAGCGTTGGCGGACTAATTAAGGAGGAAAAAATGGCTTTACCGAAACGCAGACACTCCGGTTCCAGACAGGGCAAGAGAAGAGGTTCTCAGAAAATAAAGAAACCCTCTATTTCGGTATGCCCAAACTGTAAGACTCCCAAATTGCCTCACCGGGTATGCCCCGCGTGCGGTTTTTACAAAGGCAAGCAGGTAATGCAGATTAAGAAGAAAGAGAAGAAAGGGGATAAAGAGTAAGTTAGCGATATGAGACAGGAGACATGGGACAACTTAGCAACAAGCGATATGAAGCATGAGGCATGGAACATGAGAAATATTTTCCCTTGCCTCGTGTCTCACGTCGCTGATAATCCCAGGTTGCTTGTCCCTTATAAAATGGAGATATGAATGATTAGAATAGCCCTTGACGCCATGGGATCGGACAATGCCCCGGTTACAGATATCGAAGGAGCTCTTCTGGCCGCTGAAGAATACGATTACGAGATCGTACTCGTCGGCAAAGAGGATCTTATCAAAAAAGAGCTGTCCGGGCATTCCCGCGTACCGGATAATGTATCCGTATATAACGCGGACGAAGTAATAGGTATGCACGAACAGCCGGTGCTCAGTGTCAGAAGAAAGAAAAATTCATCCATAGTTACTTTGGCTAATCTTGCTAAGGAAAAAAAGGTGGACGCGATAGTAAGCGCCGGAAACACCGGTGCCACGGTGTGCGCGGCTACGTTGAAATGCAGGCTTCTTCCGGGCATAGAGAGAGCCGGCATAGGAGTGATAATGCCCAGCCTGAAAGAGGCTACTCTCATGATAGACGGAGGAGCCAACGTGGATGCCAGGCCCAAACATATTCTGCAGTACGCCATTATGGGCAGCGCTTACGCGGAATACATGTGGGGCAAGACCAGTCCCAGAGTCGGCCTTTTGAACGTAGGCGAGGAAGAGTCCAAGGGCACGGGCGAGCTTAAGGAGGTGTACTCTTTGTTGGAGTCCTCCGGGTTAAACTTTGTGGGAAACATCGAAGGCCATGATTTATTTACGGGTGACTGCGATGTTATGGTCTGCGACGGTCTAGTAGGAAATATCGCTCTGAAAGTCTCCGAAAGCACGGCCCACGCTTTCGTGGAACTTTTGAAAAGAGGGTTTAGTGCCGGACCGCTGTCCAAGCTTTCGGCTTTACTCGGTAAAGGGGTTTTTACGTCGCTTAAGAAAAAAATGGACTACGCCGAGTACGGAGGGGCTCCTCTTTTAGGCATTAACGGTATTTGTATTATTGGTCACGGCTCTTCCAGCGCCAAAGCCATAAAAAACGCCATAAGGGTAGCCGGCAAAGAGATATCGGAAGGCGTTAATCAGCATATTATAGAAAAAGTTAACAAATAAAAAGATCGGAGAGACGATGCAGGAAGCTGGGATTCTAGGTTTGGGGTGTTACCTACCGGAAAAAAGATTAACCAACACTGATCTGGAAAAGATGATGGAGACATCGGACGAGTGGATAACCACAAGGACCGGCATTAAAGAAAGACGGATAGCACCGGACGATATGGCTACCAGTGATATGGCATCCGAGGCTGCCGGAATAGCCATAAAAGACGCTTGTCTTGCTCCCGAGGATTTAGATCTTATCATCACGGCGACCATAACCCCCGACACTCTTTTTCCCTCTACTTCGTGCATAATACAGGACAGGATAGCCGCTAAGAACGCGGCTGCGTTCGATATAAGCGCGGCCTGTTCCGGTTTTGTCTATGCGCTTGTAGTGGCCCAGCAATTCGTGAATATGGGGATGTACGAAAATATCCTGGTTATCGGAGCCGAAAAACTTACAAGTATAGTGGATTGGAAAGAGAGGTCCACCTGTGTCCTTTTCGGAGACGGTGCCGGCGCGTGCATAGTAGGAAAAAGCGCGAAGAAAAACATTGTCTCCGGTTATTTGGGTTCGGATGGCTCCGGAGGACACCTCTTAAACCTTCCGGCCGGAGGCTCCAGGTTACCGGCGACAGAGGAAACCGTAAAAAAAGGCCTTCATTATTTAAAGATGGAAGGCAATGAGGTCTTTAAAATAGCCGTGAGGATAATGGTGGATGCCGCCAATAAGGCTATCAAGAAAGCCGGCCTTGAGAAAGACGATATCAGCCTGTTTATCCCCCATCAGGCTAACATAAGGATATTGCTGGCGGTGGCCAAAAGGTTAGGAGTACCGGAAGAAAAGATATTCATGAATATAGAGAAATACGGCAATATGTCAGCCGCCTCCACAGCGGTAGCGCTTGTAGAAGCGGCCCAGCAGGGAAAGATTCAAAAAGGAGATAATATAGTGCTGGTAGCGTTCGGAGGAGGGCTGACTTACGCTGCTTCTGTTATAAAATGGTAAAAAAGAAAATTCTAAGCACAAAATCCCAAATAGTAAACAAAAAAAGATTTTCCGAAAATATATTTTTTTGATTTTGAATTTAGACTTTTGAATTTGTTTCGAGTTTCGAATTTAGAATTTAGGATTTCAATTGGAAAGGTTAAAAATGAAAAAGGTTGTTTATTTATTCCCCGGTCAGGGATCGCAGTATGTAGGCATGGGGAAAGATTTATATGATAATTATCCGGAAGCCAGAGAGGTCTTTGATAAGGCGGATAGCTTACTTCCCGAGGCAGGGATCAGGAGGCTTTGTTTTGAAGGTCCTATGGAAGAACTTACCCTGACCGCAAACAGCCAGGTGTGCATTTTGGTTACAAGCATAGCGGCTTATGCAGCTCTTAGCTCATGGCTTATAGCTTCCGCCACGGCGGACAGGCATGGCAAAAAACAAAACCTTGACGTTGTTGCCTGCGCGGGGCTTAGTCTCGGCGAACTGACGTCTCTTGTGGCAGCGGAAGCTATTTCTTTTGAGGACGCGGTTCGGCTTGTCAGGCGGAGAGGAGAGCTTATGGATGAGGCTTCCCGCAGGAACCCCGGTGCCATGGCTTCTATTATCGGCCTTTCGCTGGACGAGGTGAAAACCGTTTGTTCCGACAGCGGGGCGGAAATAGCTAATCTGAACTGTCCCGGACAGATAGTCATTTCCGGTACCCAGGAAGCCGTTGACAAAGGTATGAAGATATCCACGGAAAAAGGAGCCAAAAGAGCCATTGCCTTAAACGTCAGCGGGGCATTTCACTGTTCTTTAATGAAGTATGCCGCGGATTTATTCGCGGAAGAGCTCAAAAAAGTAGACTTTTCCGAGCCGGATACAGGAGTGGTAAGCAACGTAACGGCCGATTTTGAAAAAACCCCGGAAGAGATAAAAGAAAACCTGGTTAAGCAATTATGCAGTTCCGTGAGATGGGAAGAATCCATAAAGAAAATCGCCGCCGCGGGAGTGACCGAATTTTTCGAAATAGGCCCGGGTAAGGTTATCAGAGGTTTACTGAGAAGGATAGACAAAACATATAAAGTCCATAACATAGAAAAATCGGAAGACATAAAGTCTCTTACGATTTAGTATAATCACTCACCATGTCCCACACCGGGAGTGGGACATGGTGAGAATATCGTAAAAGATAATAAAAGGTTATGAAACGTCGAGTTGTTATTACAGGTTTGGGTGTTATTGCGCCGAACGGAATCGGTAAGCGTGAGTTTTGGGACGCTTTGAAGGATGGTCGTTCGGGTGTAGGCCGTATAACGCGGTTTGATCCCGGGCCGTTTCCCACGCAGTTCGCGGGCGAGGCAAATTTCGACCCGAAAGAATTCATATCGTTCAAACAATTAAAAAGAATGGATAGGACCTCTCATTTGGCGGTGTCCGCCGCCAAAATGGCTGTCCGGGACGCACAGCTTAATATAAAAGACGAGAACAGGGAGCGTATAGGTGTGATGATCGGTACCGCTATGGCCGGTCACGGAATGATTCTGGAGCAGCATAACGTATTTCTTGAAAAGGGCCCCATGAAGATAGACCCTTTTACGGCTATAGCTTCTTTTCCGGATGCGCCGTCCAGTCAGGTATCCATAGAGCTCGGGGTTAACGGCCCGAGTTTTTCCATAGCGACGGCCTGTTCTTCTGCGTCGGACGCTATAGGGTATGCCTTTAACGCTATAAGGAACAATGAGCTGGACGTGATAGTTATGGGCGGTGCAGATACTCCTGTTTTTCCGCCTGTATTGTCGGCTTTTTGCGTGTTAAGAGCGCTCTCAAAAAGAAATGACGCGCCGGATAAAGCATCCAGACCTTTTGATAGAGACAGAGACGGGTTTGTGCTGGGGGAAGGAGCCGGTATTCTCATATTAGAAGGACTTGAGCATGCGCTGAACAGAGGAGCCCACATATACGGCGAGATATTGGGTTTTGGAATGAGTTGCGATGCCTATCATATGACCAAGCCCGAGCCTTCAGCCGGGCAGGCAGTACGTGCCCTTAAAAACGCGCTTCAGGACGCGGATTTAAAGCCGAATGACATAAAGTATATAAATGCTCACGGAACTTCCACCCCCATCAATGATAAAAATGAGACGATGATATTGAAAGAAGTATTCGGGAAGTGCGCCTGCGATATCCCGATAAGTTCCATAAAATCCATGATAGGGCATCTTATAGGAGCTGCGGGGAGTGTAGAGCTGATAGGCGCGCTGATGGCGCTTGAGGAGGGCGTAATACCGCCCACGATAAATTACGAAACCCCCGATCCCGATTGCGATTTGGACTATGTGCCTAATAAATCCAGGAGAACCGATGCTGATGTATTATTAAAGAATTCGTTCGGTTTCGGCGGGAAGAACAGCGCACTTGTTGTTGGGAAATATAATAAATAAAATCCGAAGCACGAAATCCGAAATTCGAAACAAATTCGAAATACTAAATACAAAAATGAAGAACTATTTTATATATAAAGGCAGTCCTTTTTTGTTTCGGATTTTCTCAGCTGCGCCTTCGGTGGGCGATATTCGGATTTCGGATTTAACGTTAAATTTTATAAAAAAACGGAGGTTATTATGTGTGAATCCATACTGGAAGGAAAAGTAGCTCTTATTACCGGAGGGGCCAGAGGTATAGGCAGGGAAATAGCTCTTCGTCTTGCCGCTCAGGGCGCCGATATAGCGATATGCGATGTTAATGCCCGGGATATGGAAAATACATCCTCCGAAATCAGGCAACTGGGGAGAGAATGCCTGGCCGTAAAAGCCGACGTTACCGATTCAAAAAGCGTGCAGGAGATGGTTGACAAAATTCTTGACAAATTTAAGAAATTAGATATACTTATTAACAATGCGGGCATAACCAGGGATAATCTTGTCCTCAGGATGTCGGAAGATGATTGGGACAAGGTTATAGCCGTAAACCTGAAAGGTACTTTTGTCTGCACTAAAATAGTTTCAAGGGTTATGCTGAAGCAGCGTTTCGGTAAGATAGTGAACGTCGCGTCGATCATTGGAATAATGGGAAATGCCGGACAGGCAAACTATTCGGCATCCAAGGCCGGAATAATAGGCCTGACAAAGAGTATAGCCAAAGAGCTGGCTCCCCGGGGTGTATGCGTAAACGCTATAGCACCGGGTTTCATAAAGACCGAGATGACGGCTAAGCTTTCGGAGGATGTACAGAAAAAGATGCTGGCCGTTATACCGTTGGGAAGGTTTGGTGAACCCGGGGACGTTGCTGATTTAGTATTATTTTTATCGAGCGAAAGCTCTTCATATATTACAGGCCAGGTAATACAGATCGACGGCGGCATGTTGATGTGATTTATTTGGCACGTCATAGAGTGCGAAACGAGTTATTTTAAAGTTGTAATATATAAAAGGAGGAGAAAAAATGGCGGTAAACGAAAAAGTAAAATCCAACATAGCGGAACAGCTTGGAGTAAAACAGGAAGAAGTTACTCCCGAGGCGTCTTT
>CAZEGO010000066.1:0-8298 GCA_964511955.1 uncultured Planctomycetia bacterium
ACGGAATACAGGTTAAGTCTTATATGTAACGTGAGGTTGGTTGACGTCGATACTAAAAAAACGCTGATGGAAACGAATAACCTGATAGGAGATGTCGCTTATTTCACAACGGGATCCCTTCAGAAGAGCGAGACACAGGCCCTTAACGATGCCGCTTCGGACCTGGCCAGAAGGATAGTCAACGGAATAGTGGAAAACTGGTAACCCTCTCAATATGCCCGCTTCGATTTTACCCGCATATCTTTTTCTCGGAGAAGAAAGATTTCTTAAGGATGAGGCCATACAAAAACTGAAATCCAGGATTTTGACCAAAGACAGTTTTGATTTGAACTACGGGGTGTTCTATCCGAAAGAAAAAGACTTCGACGTAAAAGAATTTCTCGACTGCCTTAATACGGCGCCTTTTATTTCCAAAAAAAGGCTTGTAGTGCTGAGAGACGCCGATTCGCTTTCCTCTCAGCAGAAAGAGGTCGTTATAAATTATCTCAAGAATCCCGGAGAAAGCTCGGTTTTAGTCGTGGAGAGCCCAGCCACTTCCATAAAAAACGCTTTTTTACTCGATGTCTCACGTATGGCACGTCCGGTGTATTTCAGAAGACTTACGGATAGCCGGCTTGAGAACTGGATATCGGAGAGAGCCGGAACCTGTGGAAAAAAAATAGATCCGGACGCGTTAAAAACCCTGAAAGACAATCTTCCGAATGACCTTCGGGCGATTTCCGAAAATATGGATAATTTGTTAATTTATACCGGTAAGAGGACTGTTATATCGAGGCAGGATGTCGAGAAATTGGTAGGTGTAAGTTCTTCTCATAAGGCTTTCGATCTTATTAATGCTGTAGAGGCGAGGGACACCGGGGTGGCCTTACGCGTATTTTCGTCTTTGACGCGAGACAGAAAAAAAGAAACAGAGCTTCTGGGTCTCCTGGCCTGGAATATCAGGATGATACTGCGGGTAAAAGGCCTCTCCAGGACAAGAAACAGGACGGAGATCAGGAAAGAACTGGGGCTGAACCCAAGGACATTCAACAATATATCTTCTTACGCGTCTAATTTTAAAAGTTCCCGTTTGCTGATGCTGTGGAAAGAGATCGTCAAATCAGACTCAGAAATCAAAAAAGGAGGGCACGCTGCCTTCATATTGGAAAGATTGATAGTTAGGATGTGCTCTTAGGACGCGGCTTTTAATTTTTTGCTTAATCTGGACTTTTTGCGTGAAGCCGTATTTTTATGCATTGCTCCTTTTGATACGGCCTTATCGAGTTCTCCGGCCACTTTTTTAAGCTGTTTTTTAGCCTCGTCGATTTTTTTGTCCCCGATAAGGTCCAGATATTTTTTTACTTCCGTTTTGACGCGCGATTTTATCGACGTGTTTCGTTCGGTCCTTCGTTTGGTGACTTTTATGCTTTTGTAAGCTGCGTGTAATATAGGCATAACTTAACTCCTTTTCGTTATTAGCGTTTAAATAAGTTAACATATAAGCCTAAATATGTCAAGAGGATAAAATAAGAGGGGATCCTAAAATCCGAATATCAAAATCCGAAACGAACAAAGGGCTACCTGAAAATATATTACACCATGTCCCCCGGTGCGGGACATGGTGTGGGGCAGGGGTTATTGCTTTCGGGGTGTAAGAATATGTCAAGAAAACATCTTATCAAATCCGCCGGCATTATAGGTTTTGCCACGGTCATAAGCCGTATATTGGGTTTTCTGCGCGATGTCCTTATAGCGGGGTTTTTCGGGACTGCGAAGTATGCCCAGGCCTTCGTGGTAGCTTTTCGTATACCCAATATGCTGAGGGATCTGATAGGTGAAGGGGCTACAAATGCCGCCTTTGTTCCGGTTTTGAGCGAATATCATACAAAAAGGAGCAGGGAAGAATACTGGCACCTCGCCAATACACTGCTGAACGTGCTTCTTGTGGTGCTCTCGGTCGTGACACTGGCCGGCGTCGCGGGGGCCCCTTGGATAGTAAGGTTTATTGCCCCCGGATTTATGAACGATCCCGAGAAATTAAGAGTTACTGTATATCTTACGCGTTTTATGTTCCCCTATGTGTTGTTGCTCGGACTTATGGCGTACAGCATGGGGATTTTAAATTCACTGAAACATTTTTCCGCCCCGGCTTTCGCACCCGCTATACTGAACCTTACCATAATAACGGGTATACTGGTAGGAAAGGGGTCGGTCTCGTGGTTAGCCGTAAGCGTTCTCGCCGGAGGGCTTATACAGTTGTCCGTGCAGGTTCCTGTTTTGTTAAAGAAAGGGTTTCGTTTTAACCCGGGGAGAAGTTTCTACCATCCTATGGTGAAAAAGATAGGTATTCTTCTCGTGCCGAGAATCATAGGTTCCTGCGTGTACCAGATAAATATTTTCGTGAGCACCATGCTGGCTTCGCTTTCGTCCATAGTAGGGGAAGGGGGAGTAGCGGCTTTATATTACGCGAACAGGATTTTCCAGTTTCCGCTCGCAATATTCGGCATCGCCGTAGCCCAGGCAGCCCTGCCGACCATGTCCAGAGAAGCGCTAGAATCCGGACTCGTTAAACTTAAGGAGACGCTGTCTTTTTCGTTAAGAGCCGTGAACTTTATCATGTTGCCTTCTTCGTTGGGGCTGATAGTATTGGCCGGGCCCATAACACGTATATTATTCCAGAGGGGCGCGTTCGCCTCGTATTCGACTTTCATTACGGCTCGCGCTCTCATGTTTTATTCGATCGGCCTTTTCAGCTACTCCGGCATAAAGATACTTGTTTCGTGTTTCTATTCGCTGAAAGACACACTCACGCCGGTCAAGATAGCGGGGATGTCTTTGGTCCTGAATATTATACTCAACGTGGTTTTTATGTTTCCCTTGAAGATAGGAGGTCTGGCGCTCGCTACTTCAATATCCGGAAGCGTGAATTTCTTTTTATTGTTTTTCGTATTAAGGAAAAAAATAGGCAGACTGGACGGTTTAAGGATATTAAAGTCTTTCCTGAGAGCTTTGGCGGCCGGTCTTGTCATGGCGTCGGTTATTTATCTGCTTGCTTTCAGGATGGCCTGGAACGTTTTTCTCGTCATACTTGCCGGTATTACGGTTTACTGGTTCAGTGCGTTTATTCTGGGAGTCAGAGAAGCAAAGGATTTTATTAAATGGGTGTTAAGAAGAAAGTAAAAAACCTGCCCAAAGGACCCGGGGTTTACATGATGAAAAACTCGCGGGGTGAGATTATATACATAGGCAAGGCGAAAAATCTCCATAAAAGGGTTTCGGGTTATTTCTATGAAAAAAAACCCAAAACCGCGAAAGAAGTTTCGCTTCTAAGTCAGGTAAAAGGTCTTGATTACCTTGCCACGGTTTCCGAGGAAGAGGCTCTTATTTACGAATCCAATCTCATAAAGGAGAATAAGCCAAAATATAACGTGGAATTAAAAGACGACAAGAGCTTTCCTTTTCTGAAACTAACTCTTAACGAGAAATTTCCCAGACTTACGATTACCAGGAAGAAAACCGACGACGGTTCCAGGTATTTCGGGCCATATACGCGCGTGAAGCTGCTGCGTAAGGCCCTTTCGCAGATGAAGAGCATATTTCCTTTGAGGACATGCCGGAGGATACCCGATCATGTATGCCTTTCTTATCATATAGGGCATTGTCTCGGTCCGTGCGTCGGCAAAATAAGCGAGAAAGAATACAGGGAGATAGTGAGGCAGCTGATATTGTTCCTGGAAGGCAGGAAGACCAGGCTTCTTAAGGAGCTTACCGTGAAGATGGAGAAGCTTGCGCGGGCCGAGAAATTCGAGAAAGCGGCGGTTATAAGAAACAGGATCGCCGCCCTTTCCGAGATACCGGGGAAAAAATTGAGAGATTACAGCGGTTGGGGAGACGTAGCCGTGAAGCTCAAAAAGGTTCTTCGTCTTCCGTGGCTGCCTTTAAGGGTGGAAGCCTTCGACGTTTCTAATATATACGGAAAGGAAGCCGCGGGATCGATGGTTTCCTTTTTCGGAGGGATGCCGGATAAGAGTAATTACAGAAGATTTATGATTAAAACCGTGAAGGAAATAGACGATTACGGCATGATAAGGGAAATAGTGGGGCGCAGATACAGAAGGCTGAAAGCGGAAAAAAAGAAATTACCCGATCTAATCATAATAGACGGAGGTAAAGGGCATTTAAAGGCCGCGTATGACGAGCTGGTGAAATTGAACCTTACGAGGATACCTGTTATAGCGATAGCCAAAGAGGAGGAGAAAATATTCACATTGGGTTCCGCTAAAGCATTGGACGTAAACAGGGATTCACAGCTTATCCGTTTTATGCAGCAGATAAGAGACGAGGCGCACAGGTTCGCGATAAAGTATCATCACCTGCTCAGAAAGCGTAAGATTTCTGAGCAGATGACAGCCCGGATTTATTATTATACTATGAACTATGAGTCATGAACTCCGAGCTACTTTAACCTAAGGTAAATCATGAAACATTTGACTTCTTTTCAAAAAAAGGTATATACTGTGGTGAAGAAAATTCCCATGGGTGAAACCCGGAGCTATGCCTGGGTGGCTAAAAAAGTCGACAGGCAGGGAGCGGTAAGGGCTGTGGGAAGCGCGCTTAAAAATAATCCCTTTCCCATTATCGTACCCTGTCATAGGGTTGTGAATAAAAACGGAAAAGCGGGAAGGTACGCTTTTGGTTCGGGCCTGAAGATTAGAATACTGGAGTTAGAGAAAAATGCTGGAAGAAATGAAATCGGATCTGAAAGAGCTGAAGAATAAACTCGACAGTCTGCGTAAATATCTCGACATAGACGAAAACAGTACCGAGCTTAAAAAGCTTGAGGAGGACATGTCGGATCCCAAATTTTGGAATAATCAGGAAAAGGCGCAGGCGGTCATACAAAAACTTAAAACCATCAAGGCTACCGTGGGCGAATATTTTAATTGTATGGACGAGTTTACGCAGTCAAAGGCCATGCTTGAGCTTTTATCGGAGGACCCGGACGAAGAAGTGTCGCGGGAAGTCAGGGGCACTTTGAATAAGCTGAAAAAAGACGTAAACGCACTTGAGTTCAAAAAATTAATGAGCGGCCGGTTGGACTCCAACAACGCTATAGTAACGATACATGCCGGAGCCGGAGGCACGGAGTCATGCGACTGGGCCAGTATGCTGCTGAGGATGTATTCCATGTGGTGCGAGAAGAACGGATACGATACCAAGATAATAGACATATTACCCGGAGAGGAAGCCGGGGTGAAGAGCGCCGTAATGATAGTGAACGGGCCTTACGCTTACGGTTATCTTAAGTCGGAGAGAGGCGTGCATCGCCTTGTGAGGATATCCCCTTTTGACGCGAACCAGAGACGGCACACCTCATTCGCCTCGGTGGACGTGATAGCGGAGGTCCAGGACGACGCGGACATCGCTATAAACGAGTCGGATTTAAAAATAGACACCTATCGTTCCAGCGGAGCGGGAGGGCAGCACGTTAACGTCACGGATTCAGCGGTGCGTATAACGCATTTACCGACGGGCATTGTGGTCCAGTGCCAGAACGAGAGGTCTCAGCACAAAAATAAATCTACCGCCATGAAAGTCCTTAAAGCCAAACTCTACGAACTCAGGATGGAGGAAAAGAAAAAAGAGATGAAGGCCGAGTATTCCCAAAAGCGAAAGATCGAATGGGGAAGCCAGATACGCTCATATGTCATGCATCCGTATTCTATGGTAAAGGACCATAGGACCGACTGCGAGACATCGAATGCAGGAGCCGTAATGAATGGGGAAATAGAGGAGTTCATCGAGAAATTTTTAAAATGGAAAGCGAGGAATTAGTGAGCTTTCGGGCTTCAGCTTTCAGCCTTCAGCGGCTGACAGCTGACAGCTGACAGCTGACACCTATTATGTTCGCGTGGTTATTAAGTAAAATTATCGGTTCACAGAACCAGAGGGAGTTGAAAAAACTTCAGCCTATGGTCGAGAAAATAAATTCTTTGGAACCGGGCGTGCAGAGCCTGGGCGATAAAGAGCTTATCTCCAAAACTTCGGAATTCCGCGGGCGATTAAGCAAAGGCGAGACTTTGGACGACATTTTACCCGAGGCTTTCGCGGTGGTAAGGGAAGTCGCGAAACGTAGGATTGGAATGCGGCATTTTGACGTCCAGCTTATAGGAGGCATAGTCCTGCACCAGGGCAAGATAGCCGAAATGACGACCGGAGAAGGGAAGACTCTTGTCGCTACTCTTCCGGCTTATCTTAATGCCCTGACGGGAAAAGGCGTGCATATAATCACGGTAAACGATTACCTGGCTCGAAGGGACCGTGAGTGGATGGGGCCTATTTTTGAGTTTTTGGGGCTCACAGTTGGTGTTATACAGCATGATATGCGGTCCGAGGCCAGGCAGAAGGCGTACGGGAGCGATATTGCTTACGGCACGAACAACGAATTCGGTTTCGATTACCTCAGGGACAATATGGTGGTCAGAAAAGAAAATATGGTTCAGAGAGAATTAAATTATGCCATAGTGGACGAAGTCGACAGTATATTAATAGACGAAGCCAGGACCCCTCTTATAATATCGGGTCCCTCGGAAGAGTCCACGGATAAATACTATCAATGCAATAAGATAGTACCTCACTTAAAAGGCAGGATAATTCTGGAGAAAGACGAGATAGACGCTAAATTTAAGGGTATCGACCTTTCTCAGGGTTATGATTACATCGTTGATGAGAAAGCCCATACCGCTCATCTGACGGAACAGGGAGAAACAAAGGCCGCCGAAATACTGGGCATCGATAACATGCATGATATTAAGACGATGGAATACCGCCATCATGTTATACAGGCGCTTAAAGCACATAATCTTTTTGAGAGGGACGTGGATTACGTGGTAAAAGACGGCGAGGTAATTATCGTGGATGAGTTTACGGGACGCCTTATGCCCGGGCGTAGATGGTCCGACGGTCTGCATCAGGCTGTCGAGGCCAAGGAAGGCCTGAAGATAGAGAGAGAAAACCAGACACTCGCCACTATAACTTTTCAGAATTATTTCCGTATGTACAATAAGCTTTCCGGCATGACCGGTACGGCTATGACGGAAGCACAGGAATTCAGCCATATCTATAAACTTGATACGGTGGCTATTCCCACCAACAAACCCTTGATAAGGACTAACTATGCGGACGTAATTTATAAGACCCAGAAGGAAAAATTTAACGCGGTGTGCGATGAGATAGAAGAGCTCCATAAAAAAGGAAGGCCTGTGCTGGTCGGGACCATCTCCATCGAAAAATCCGAAAGAGTGAGCTCTTTTTTGAACAGGAGAGGAATACCTCATAACGTCTTGAACGCGAAATATCACGAAATGGAAGCCACTATAGTGGCTCAGGCAGGCAGGCTCGGCGCCGTAACTATAGCAACTAATATGGCGGGAAGAGGTACCGATATCCTTCTCGGAGGGAACCCCGAATTCATGGTAAATGACTGGCTGAAGGCAAAAGGTTTAGGACCCAAAAACGTCACCGAAGAAGAAGTCTCCGATTTATTGGCGGAAGCAAAGCGAAAAGTAAAAGACGAGCACGGAAAAGTGGTGTCCCTGGGAGGTCTTCACATTATCGGTACCGAACGGCATGATTCCAGGCGTATAGACAACCAGTTAAGGGGTCGTTCAGGCAGGCAGGGGGACCCGGGTTCGTCCAAATTTTACATTTCGCTGGAAGACGACCTTATGAGGCTTTTCGGTTCGGACAGGATATCGGCCATTTATGACCGGATGGGCATAGAAGAAGGCCAGGATATACAGCATCCTCTGGTTACGAGGGCTATAGAAGTGGCGCAAAAAAGAGTGGAACAGCATAATTTCGAGATACGAAAACACGTACTCGAGTATGATAACGTGATGAATAAACAGAGAGAAGTTATATACGAGGAAAGAAAAAAAGTTCTGCTAGGAAGCGGAGTGAGGGGACATCTTTACGAGATTATCGAGGAAGTTGTCGATGGAGCCATAGAGCTCTACCTCAATCCCGACGTGCCCGAGGCCGACTGGAAATTTTCCGAGTTTGCCGAGTGGTTCCGGTCGAAGTTCAACATACGCCTGGATGACCTGGAAAACATGACCGAAGGAAAAGACAGGGACGCGATACTCGAAGAGCTTTTAAAAGCTATAAAGACATCGTACGAAGAAAAGGAGAACAGGATGCCGCCCGGTCTCCTGAGTCATCTTGAGAGGATGATAATGCTGCAGGTTATAGATACGAAGTGGAAGGATCATTTGCATGCCATGGACAATCTGCGGGACGGGATAGGATTAAGGGCGT
>CAZEGO010000067.1:0-7886 GCA_964511955.1 uncultured Planctomycetia bacterium
TCACTATAAAAAGGATTAACAAAAGAGGCGCGGAATTTAACGAAGACAAACTCAGATGGCTTAACGGCGAGCATATAAGAAAGTACGATTTAGACAAATTCATAACGACAGCCGGGGATTTTCTGGACAGAGAATATGACGAGTCCTGGTTCAGGAAATTTGCCCGGTTATATCACGGCAGGGTGAAGACTCTCTCGGAATTCAGGGAGGAGTTGGATATATTTATGTCCGATACAGTAGAATACAGAAAAGAGGACGTGGAGAAATTTTTAAGAAGAGGCGGAATATCGGATATACTAGGCTTAGCTAAGAAACGTCTTCGGAAACTGGAGAATTTTTCCCATGAAAATATAGAGAGGGAAATGCGTTCTCTTTGCGAAGAACTTAAGATAAAAGGGGGAGAACTCATACATCCTTTAAGGGTAGCGGTCACCGGAAAAAGCGTTTCGGCTGGCATCTTCGAAGTGCTCGAGCTTTTAGGGAAAGAAAAGGTGATCAAAAGACTCGATAACGTTGTAGACAATGGCATGCTGAAAGCCAAAAGCTGACAGCTGAAAGCTTATTTATGCAAGAGAGCAGAAAATTCGTAAGGATAGACTGGCCCGTAGTGATTCAGTACAAAACATTGGATGAATTGGGCACTCAGGACCAGATAGTGGGCAAAGATATAAGCGAGGGGGGCGTTTGTTTTACGGTATACGAGAGGCTCGCCAAGGGCACGGATCTGGACCTTCAGATACAGGCGCCTTTTGATTCCATGCCCATGTTCGTAAAAGGTAAAGTGGCCTGGATAAGAAAAATAGGCGAGGAACACGAGAAGATTTTCGAAGTGGGCGTAAAATTCCTGAAAGGTGACCCAAGAGACGAGAAACGCCTTAAGATGTACATAAACGAAGAAATAAAAGAAAAAAAAACATCGACAGAATAAATTTTGTATTGTAATATATTTTCTTTTCGGCATAATGCCCTGTGGTGTAATTGGTAACACGATTGACTCTGGATCAATTATTCCTGGTTCGAGTCCAGGCGGGGCAGCCAATTTCGAGTCAAGACTCGAAATTGGCAGAGCATTAGATCATTGGAACATTGGAAAAAGCTTAGAAATTCTAATGCGGTCAAATGCTCCAATGTTCAAATGTTCAAAACAAGAAAACACTGCCATGGCTTTTATGCTGGAAAAACTAGATGTATATAACAAAGCAGTGGATTTCTATTGCAAAGTATCAAATTTAACTAAAAAACTTGCCAAAGGGAATTATCACATAGTCGATCAATTTAATCGTGCGGCACTTTCGGTTTCTTTAAATATAGCTGAAGGAAACGGAAGATATCATCTTAAAGATAGACAGTCATTTTTTCGTATAGCCAGAGGCTCTGCTTTTGAATGTGTACCTATTTTAGAGATCTGTAAGAGGCAAAACTTAATTGATGAACCAATTTGTCAAAATCTTTTACAAGAACTGGAGATAATCTCCAAAATGCTCTCCGGGCTGATAAATAAGAAATAAAATCAGAGATTTTAGTGTTTTTAGCTTTTAAATCTAGATGTATTGAACCTATCTTATTCATGTGATATACTTATAATTAATAAAAATATATTAATTATACAGCCTTAATGTAAAAAAGGCTATTTTTTTGCCATTATTATGCTCGCCTTTAAAAAAGTCTATATAATAAAAATCATAATTATATCTATCATTAGCAATTTTATTTCTCTGAATTTTTTATATTCAGATGAGCTAAAATATTCTGATTCTTTAAGGATACCTGTAGATATGCAAGCTATAAAAAATCGCCACAAGGAAATTTCCGAGGTAATCGATATAAATCAAGAAAAAGTTTCTGTCAAGATAGCCGAAGGAAATACGGCATTAAATTCAGTTGAGCGCGAAAAATTTATAGAGAAAAATATCAGTAAGATTAAAATATTTATTTTCGATGTCGACGGAACCCTTAAAAGAGATAAGCAGCCTGTTGATAAAACAGGGATAGCAGAATTATTGACCAGGCTTTTAGAGCGAGGTTATCCGGTTGGTATAATTTCCATGAATAGAATTGACAATGCTTATGAAGGAGTTATCAAATATATACCGAAGCATTTGAGAAAAAATTTATTAGTTTATGCTTCGAAAGGAATAGTGCCCTATACATTTAGCGAGAACGGGGAAGCAGAACCGCAGCTTAATTTTATGGGAAAACAGCATATTATCAGTAGTAATGATTTTATGGTTTTGAAAAATACCATTAATGATATTATTCAGGAATTTCAAATTCGTCTGAACACGGATTTATTATTGAAAAAAAGATTCCCTGGCTTCTTTGAAGGATATTTTATGGATGAAAATGGCGATATAGTCAGGGAAGATATATCACGCATAGATAAGGAATTGAAGATTCGGGTAGCTGTTGAATTTTCCGGATTCGGAGGCACTGATATAGAAATAGCCGAAGTCCCTTCCCAGAAGTATGCCGTAGATGGGAGAGAAGATCTGCGGGATGATTTTATCCATGCTTTAAAGAAACGTTTACCCAAGGAGCTTTTAGATCTAATTGACATAGATAAAGAGTATAGTTGTGCTATATGGATCAGGCCCAAGGAGACAGGGAAAAGGATTGCTATGGAAAAGTTTTTAAGTTTATATAATGCCGGTGAAATCATGTATTTCGGAGATGAATTCAATTTAAATGGCAAAGATTTTCCTTTGCATGATATGAAGATTCGCAATATTGCCGTTAACGAAGACGCGAGCACGATTGCTCCTAATGCAGGAGTGTATTTCAGTGAACCGGGAGTTTTTGGTACTGTTGCATGGTTGGAAGATATTGTTAGAACGATGGAGACAAAAGGTCTGAGAAGCCAAATAGAAAAAAGTAAACTTGGTTTCAAGTCAAATTTAGAGGTACTGGAAAATTCTGATTTTGTCTGTACCCGCACATATCAGTAAAACCCATTATTTATGCTATTTTCTTGATATTTAGAGATATATTCTATATAATAATCCTACTTATATTTAAATTGCGCGGGTGGTGGAATTGGTATACACGTACGTTTGAGGGGCGTATGCCTTTGGCTTGAGGGTTCGAGTCCCTCCCCGCGCACCATACTTCGCTCAAATATGGCGAATCTTTGAAGCATGCTACGTACAGCAAGCCATACTTGGACGAGAACCTGTTTCTATTATAACACACGCTTGTGGGTAAAAAGAAAAAACGCCGTAATAACAAATCCAAACCTCAGGAAAATTCCTCAGCGAAGGCATTGCCGCATTATATATTTATCCTCCCTATTGTAATAATAGGTTTTCTCGTTTATTATAAGTCGCTTTTCGGTTCTTTTGTGTTCGATGACAAAGCCCTTATAGTCGATAATCCCTTCATAAAAAATTTCGGATACCTTAAAGATATATTCACTACCCATCTGTTTAAGGGCAGTGGCGTATACAGCAATTTTTACAGGCCTATACAATCTTTATCGTTGATGATAGACTATCATTTTTGGGGAATGAATCCCCTGGGGTATCATCTGACCAACGTGTTCCTGCATATCTTTAATTCTTTACTGGTTTATTCTTTAGTAAGTACACTGACAAACAAAAAGGAAATAGGATTCACGGCCGGAATTATATTTTCCGTCCATACTGTTCTATCGGGACCTGTTAATTATATACCGGCCAGAGACAACCTTCTCGGCACTTTCTTTTTTCTTGTTTCGTTTGTATTATATATTCGCTACTTTAATGCAAAAAACAGATTCGGCGTGTTATTTCTTCTCGGAGCTTTTTTTTCTTTTTTGGTTTCACTTTTGAGCAGAGAAGCTAACTTTATGGTGCCCATACTTTTTCTTTTTTATCTTTATTGTTTTTCCGGGAACAAAAGAAATACGGAAAAAAGAAAGCCTACCCTTATATGGCTTTTTTTTATTGTGCTGGGTATTTACTCCTGCCTCAGGTTTACTTTGTTGGATTTTACCGAAGGTAAACTTTTAGAGACTACTACTGGCATGATTCCCCTTCATCTTAGATTGTTTACTACAAGTAAAGTCCTCATGATTTATTTAAGACTTCTTTTATTGCCCATAGGCCTGCATATGGAATGGAATATTGCTCCGGCAATGTCCTTTGTTCAGGACGAAGTGTTTCTTTCGCTCGTAGGCGTGGCCATAATAGCGATCTTTGCTTTTTATCTGTTTCGTGCGTCCAGATTGAAATTTTTCTTTTTTGGGTGGTTTTTTATATTACTGTTTCCCTATTCGAATGTGTTCCCTCTTAACTATTTTATGGGAGAAGGATGGCTTTATACGCCTTCCATAGGCTTGTTTGCTCTGGCGGCCGTATATCTTTACGAACTCAGCCTGAAATCAAAGATTTGGCGGTGTGCAGTGATTTTTCTTGTTTCGTCGATGGTCTTGTTCTACGGTTTTCTTACTTTCAGGAGAGCGGACGTCTGGGCCGACCCTATCAAGTTGTATACGGAAGTGTTGAGATACTCACCGAATAACACAAAAGCGAGAATAAATCTTGGTGTAATCCTGGCGCAAGCCGGTGACTACGATACGGCCCTTGCGAAATACAAAGAGGCCGCCGAACTCTTACCGGATGATGCCGGTGTCCACGCCAGCCTCGGTAGCGTATACGCGGGCAAAAAGATGTACGATGTCGCTTTCGAGGAATTTAAACAAGCCATCGAGCTTAATCCGAAAGACTATGTAGTCTATAACAACCTGGGCATATTATATAAACAAAAAGGCAATATAAGAAAAGCCATGGAACATTACAGCAAGGCCCTGGAAATAAACCCTTCCTACCCTCTTACCTACAATAATATAGCTAATATTTATCTTGAAACGAATCAGTATGATGCCGCTATCAGATTTTACAAGAAGGCTATAACGATAGATCCGAATAAAGCGGCTTTCTACGCTAACTTAGGCAAGGCGTATAAAGGAAAAGGGATGATGAATAAAGCTGAAGAAGCTTTTTCTCAGGCGGTGAGGCTGGACCCGAATCATGAGGAAGCCGCGGCCATGCTCAGGGGTTTGCGTTAATTTTTTCTTCGTTCTTTTACGTAGTTACTGCCTTCGAGGCTTTTGGCGTATTTTTTTAACTCCGCGCCTATTTCTCCTACCTCTGCCACATGCTCGATTTTCTTTTTTTCGTTACTTACCACACATATCGATATAGTCACCAGCGGTATCTTCTGTGAGTTTCCCTGCCTGTCCTTTGCTATTACGTAGCCTTTTTCCTTGTCTTCCCTGTTGTACAATTCCGGTGCCATGGTATCGAATTTAGCTATGATATCTTTGCACATCTCGTCTATTTTATCAGGAGTGGTTATTATTACGAAGTCGTCTCCACCGATATGACCCACAAAGTCTTTTTCGGACCCTTTATCCTGCAGTGAGCTTATAAGTATACGGGCCGTATTTTTTATCAGTTCATCTCCCTTTTTGAATCCGTATTTGTCATTAAAAGCTTTAAATTTGTCGAGGTCGATATAACCTACCGAGAAAGGTTTATTCTTGTCAATGCGGGATTGTATCTCGTTAAGTATCGATACGTTGCCCGGCAGTCTCGTAAGAGGGTTCGCGTCGAGGTCCCGGGCGGTTCTTCTCAGTACCATATTCACCCTCGCCACCAGCTCCTGAGGCTCAAAAGGTTTTACCATATAATCGTCCGCCCCGGAGTTTATTCCGCATACTTTATCGGTTACCTCTCCTTTCCCTGTAAGCATTATTATGGGCATATGCTGGACAAGTATATCTTCCTTTAACTTTTGGCATACTTTATCTCCGGTAAGCTTAGGCATCATAAAGTCGGTTATTAAAAGATCGGGAGAAACCTTTTTTACTAATTCCAGGGCCTCTTGCCCGTCATGGCCTTCAATAACTTCGTATCCCTCGGCTTCCAGAGTTATTTTAATTACGTCCAATATGTCGGAATCATCATCGGCTATTACTATTTTGGCTCTTGCCATTTTTCTGCAAATCCTTTCTTCTGTAACGGGCTAGATCCTGGGTATCGTAAATATAAACTCAGTACCTTTTCCCAGTTCGCTTTTCACCCATATGGTGCCTTTATGCGCCTCTATTATTTTCTTTACGAGTGATAACCCAAGGCCGGTGCCTTTTATGTTTTTGTCCAGGGCGCTTTGAGCACGGAAGAATTCGTCGAAAATTCTCTCGGCATCTTCCCGGGTCATTCCTATACCGGTGTCTTTCACCGTAAATTCCACAAAACCGGGTTTATCTTCCGCTTTTACGGTCACGGTGCCTTTTTCCGGGGTAAATTTCACGGCGTTGCCCACCAGGTTTATAAACACTCTTTCTATCTGACTCGGGTCTGCTTTTATCCGTTCTTTCGCTTTGCTGATATCTGTTTCAAAGTTTATATTCTTTTCCTTTATTTGAGGGGCCATAAGGTCTTCTACGGAATCCATGATTTCTTTTATCGAGGAGTCTTTTATGGACATCTGTATCTTGCCCGATTCTATCCTCGATATATCAAGCATGTTGTTTACCAGCCTGGTAAGGTTATTTGAGTGTTTATCTATTTTCTCGAGGCGCTCCTTTTGTGGCTTTGTAAGGTCGCCCAATTTTCCGGCTACAAGAATCGAGGCATATCCTTTTATGGAGGTCAGGGGCGTCCTCAGTTCATGGGAGACTGACGACACGAAATCGGATTTTATTTTGTTTAATTTTTTAAGCTCTTCGTTTAATTTAGCTAATTCAGCCGTTCTTTCTTTCACGCGTCTTTCCAGGTCCTGATGAGAGCCGAAGAGTTCTGTGTATAACTTGGTATTTTCCATCGCGGTGCCTATCTGGCTTGCTAACACCGAAAGCAGTTCGGCATCTCCTTTGTTGACGTCCGCGTAGCTCGAAGAATTGCCCATGAAAATAAAACCTATCGCCGCGTCTTTTACTACTATCGGTACTGTCAGAAAAGCTTGGCACTTAAATATGTTCGATAATGCGTCTTCGTGCTCTATCTTTTTCAGGTCCTTATTCACCAGAATGAAAGTGCCTTTCTTAAATAGCGGTGACGCGAAGCCTTCTTTGTTCTCGTTTATGGAATTCTCGATTACCGAGCTTTCGTCACGGCTGTACCCCACCGAAGATTTTGTCATTACGGAGCCGGATGTTTCGTCTTTTATCATTATCAGGGATTTTGAAAAACCCAGTTTTAATACCAGCGGCTCGTTGACCAGGGCGAAGAGGTCCTCCACGTTAAAAGTAGCGTTTATTTTTTTGCCCAACTCATGCAGTGTATATAATCCGGTTATTTTTTTATCGAGTTCCTCGCGTACCCTGTTCAGGGCGAGGTCTGTTTTTATTATCATTTTTGCCTGCTCGTCCAGCTGTTGTATCACGGACTCCGCTCTTTTTGCCCGGCTTTTGTAACTAACCTTTTGGTTTCGTTCTATAAAGTAGAGGACTGTCGCTATGACGGCCAATCCGACCGCAACAAAAAGAATCATGGGATTATCTAAAATCATTTTTTTACTCCGATACTACCGTGACGGATATACTTTGATTATGAAACGCGAATTCTCCGCCTGATTCCTCGGAACTCAGCGGAGCGTACTCGCCGTAAGTATAGCACCCGAAAACCGGCACGTTTTTACCGACCATTTCCTTTACGATGTCAGTTTCCGCGTTCAATTCATTCCTCAGTATCTCAAATCGCCCTATGGAACTGAATATTATTATGAATTTTATATTTGTTTTTTTTACGCCTTTAAGTGCATCGCGACAGGCCTTCCTCGTGGCTTCCAAAATCAGCCTTTTGTCGCCTATCATTAAATTTACGTCACTTCCCTGATGCATTTCAGCGTTTAACAGAAGGCATCCGATCCGATCTATTTTTATCGGTACTCTCGTAATATATTCG
>CAZEGO010000068.1:0-7803 GCA_964511955.1 uncultured Planctomycetia bacterium
CACAAAATACAGTAACGATTTCACTCTGGTCAAAAAATTTCCTGCAAGGGGCAATAACACAGTTTATCTGTATAAAAAAGGGGAAAAGTGACCATAAAAAATATTCTTGATTCAAAATTAAAGTTTTATATATTCGTAATAACCGTGATCGGGCTTTCGCTTAGAATTTTCAGGCTCGGATATCACGACTTGTGGTATGACGAGGCAAAAAGTGCTCTATTTATGTCATTGTGGTATGATGGAGGAAGCAGCATATCTTTCCTGCATAAAATATTCGTACTAACGAACCATCCGCCTCTGTTTTATTCAATCCTGCATCTATTCATGAGGTTTTTCGGGCACTCCGAATTCGTTATAAGATTCCCGGCGATGATATTCAGCACGGCATCCATACCCCTCATTTACTATCTAGGTAAAAAGCTCTTTGGCCCCATCGCGGCTCTTTTAGCAACCTGTTTAATGGCTTTTTCCCCGTTTCAGTTATGGTACGCGCAGGAGGCCAGGCCTTACAGTATGATGCTTTTTTTCGGCCTCCTGTCTTCTTGCTTTCTCATATCGTACCTGAAGAAAGAAAAATTATCAGGATGGGGATTCACCCTTTCGTCTGTCTTTGGTATGCATTCCTCTTATCTCTATATTTTTCTTCTGGCATCGCAGTTGTTAATCGTAGGTTTTTTTTATTTTAAAAAATCAATGACGAAAATAAGATTGGTCAAGGCTCTCGCTTTCTTCATCGTCATAACCATGATATCTCTACCCCTTATATCACGCTATTTTAAAAAATTTATTTTTATAAAAAAAGGGTTCTGGATACAGCCACCCGATATGAAATCTCTGGTTATTACTTTCGAAAACCTGCTATTGGGATATAACCTATCTCAGTTTTATTATTATATAACCGACTTTGTCATAGTCGTTTTGTCGATATCCGCCTTTGTCTTTATATCAAAAAAAAGGCACTTAAAGGATGAATTTCTCATATGTCTAACACTTGCTTTTATGCCCGTTGTAGCGATATTTCTTTTCTCAAAAATAAACGTTTCCGTTTATCTGGACAGGTATTTTATTCTGTTCAGCCCTTACTTTTATATAGTGTTATCCCTGGGATTGGCTCATTTGTTAAATAAAAAAATAGCCCTGCCTTTATATGCCACTGTATTTATATTATTCAGTGTTTCATTAAAAAGCTTTTACACCGATAAAATGCCTTTGCCCTTTAAGCATCATACAGGCACGTATATCAAAAAACCGATAAAACCTTTGGTAAGTTTTCTCGAAGAAAACGCGAAAGAAGGAGATATTATAGCCTTTTCCTGCGAATCCAGCAGGCCGTCGTGGTTCTTCTATTCAAAAAAACCCGTAAGGCATTATGTGTTCTATGACCCAGACCTTGTGGATACCAACTGGAACCGTCCTAACAAAGAAGAGAAAGATCGTATCCCTATGCAAAAAATACCGGCTTTAGATTTCCGACGGATATGGTTAATAGCCTCTGACTATGCACACAGCGGAAAGCTTGATCCGCAATCAAAAAGCGTAAAAAACTACATGGACGGCATCATGAAATTAAAAATGGGTAAAAATATAAACGGGGTGTGGGTTTATTTGTACGAAAGATAGGATGGCGGAGGAAGAAGCCTGCCTGCCGATAGGCAGGGATTCGAACTATTAAAACCTGGCGGAGGAAGAAGGATTCGAACCTTCGAGGCCCTTGCGAGCCTAACGGTTTTCGAGACCGTCCCATTCAACCGCTCTGGCATTCCTCCGCTAAATCATTTATATAATACTACGATATTTTAGAATGGGCAAGTTTAAAAGGACGGAGAGTTTTCCAGTATCGCGTTCGCTATATTACGAGCCAGCAGTTTATTCCCTTTGTCCGTGCAGTGCCCGAAGTCCCCTGCGAAATTATCCATGAAATAACTTTCATAGCTCTCTTCGCCTATGGCCTCCTTGAAACTTTTTTCGTTATCGACTAATATTATACCCTTTGTATCGCCGAGCATATTCTTTAAGGATTGGGCGCTTAAATTAGGATACTGTACGTACACTAATTCTATATCTCTGCTTAAAACCACCTCCTTTAATTTTCTATAGTTCTGCTCTGTCACAACATCATAGAACCTGTTTTTTTCTATGTTCGCTTTTTTGAAGCATTCCTCCGCCAGTTTATGCTCGCCCAAATAATCATAGCAATATCCCATAGTGCCGTAGGCCATCGGATTATCGGGCCACAGCCTGACGGCTTTTTTTAAACTGGCTATAGCCTTATCACAGTCTCTGTGAGTAAAATATAATATTCCCAGCTCCGTATGTGCCTGCCAGTTCGTATCGTCTAATGATACAGCTTTTTCAAGCAATCTCCGGCCCGCGATATAATCGTGTTTGCCATATATATTGTTTTTCGCCTTCTGCAAATATTTCCCGCTGAGAGCGGCTTTTCTGTTTTTCTCTCCGGGAGTTTCCCGCATAGATGCCTTGCTCTCGTAATGTAACTTCATGAGCTTTAAAAGCTTAACGACCCTGAAGGATCCCGGATTCCTTTTATTTCCTGATTCCTTTTTATACGGCTTTATGAACTCGTCGTCATTGGCACCCATCATCACAATAACCATATCCGGGTTATATAGGTCAAGATTGTCCTCCAATTGTGCCAGTATTATACTGCTATTGACTCCTGATCTTGCTTTATTTACGGAAGATAATTTTTTGTCGGGGCGCCCTTTTCGCAAATAATACATTAAAATATCCGGGTATACGCTATCCGTAGTGGATTCACCTAAAAACATTATCCTGTAATCACTCTCGCTCCCCAGATTACGGAGATTCTTCATCTCTTTTGCACGTAAGATTATAAAACCGGTAAACCTGAGGCCCGCTTCCAAAATCATAAAAGACACCATAATTCCGAAGATGATTAATCCCAATTTCGCTTTAAAAGACGTTTTATTCATATCTGAAATCCCGCGCTATGGCCCGGCCGGCTATTTCGTGAACTATCTCATTGGGGTGCTGGTCGGTGGGATGAACCCACAGTTCTTTAGGGTCAATTCCCCGCAAACAAGGCAAAAGATCTATATAAATCCCGCCCGCTTCCGCAACCTCTTCCTTTAGCATAAGGTGTACATCGGTAAAATCATATTCTCCCTTTAAATTATGCAAAACCGGAAAGCACAAAACGTAACACGGTATGTTTTTTTCTTTGCAAATATCGATAATACTCCGCAGGGCAACTTTTGTTTCGAACCAGCTTTTGCTGTCTTTTTTGTATAAATACCTGTAATAATTTATCGTTTTTTGCGTCAGGTCTTTTTTCCTAAAATATTTCCATAACAATCTGGGAACGCGCGATATGTATAAGAATGATTCCGGAGGAGCAGGGTCAGCCGTCCCCTCGAAATTTTCGGATTCGAGAGGATTTCTCACTATATTTCCCGTCAGAGCATTCCTCCTGAACAGAGGAAATTCCGCGTCACCCAGGGTATATCCCACTACCAGAGCATCGACGTTCATGCCCAATACGACGTTTTTCAGAAGAAAAAGCTCCTGAGAAGTATTATACCCTCCTACCCCGAAATTATAACTCTCGAATTTCTTATCCGGATACTTCCCCGATAAAAGGCTCTCGGTAACTTCGGGATACGTATCTTCGAATTTCACTCCCTCTCCGAAGGTAAAAGAGTCTCCCAGAAAAGCTATTCTGTAAACGCCTTCTTCCTTGGCGCGCTCAAACTCCTCTCCTCTGAACCCCGAAGAATTCGTTTGATGAACTATTTCGTTTTTTTCACCGAAATACCCTCTTGGATTTCCGTCGTATATAAAAGTTATTTCCCTGGAAGGGGCATTGACATATATAACGTCATCGGTGTTTATATTATAAAAAGCGAACTGCGGGGGATGGGAATGCGTCTCGTAAAACCGGGGTAAACCCAGCGCGATCAGCGACAATTCCACGATAATAAGTCCCAGAAAAACACCAAGGGGGATTAAATAGAGTTTTCTTAAGGATATGCGCATTATAAAGTGGTGCGCCCACCCTGGTTCGAACAGGGAACCTACGCCTTCGTAGGGCGGCGCTCTATCCAGTTGAGCTATGGGCGCTTAATCAGTATTATATATGTTATACCGTCAGGAATAATATTTCAACGGTTTTTAAGGGCTTTTTCCAGGTTTCTGCGGGAGCCTTCATAATCCGGATTTATCCGAATGGATTTCTCAAAAGCATTTATGGACTTATGTATGTAGCCTTCTTTATAGTACTCTATTCCCAGATTATTGTATATCTTCCAGTTATCCGGAGAATATCTTAACGTCCTCTCGTAAAAAACAATAGGCTCTTTCCAATAGCTGTCCTGCCTCATGGTGAGATATGAGGAAAAAATCAGGAGCAGAACTATAAAAGCAAAAGCGTATTTACGTAGATTTTTTGTTCTATAAAAATCCGCAAAATATTTTCCGGCTATTATAAAAAGTCCCATGGACGGGAAATAAAGCCAATGTTCCGCCATATATGCGCTGACAGGGTACAGATTCGAAACAGGCAAAAGACCTATTAAAAACCAGCTCAGTAAAAAGGAAATGTCCCGGTTTCTTTTCCTCTTGAATATAAGGAAACAAAGCGCCGCGAATATTACAATACCGGATAAAACCCTGATATCCATGAACCCGAACTGTCTGTCCCCGTATTCCATGTGAAGACGAAGAGGGACTAGTAGTACTCTTAAATACCCCGACAGCGCCGCGAAAAAACCCGGTATCCTCCCGAAAAAATCCGTAGGGGATACAGAAGAAGTCAGAAGGCCTCTCAAAAAAGTAAGCCTGAGCAGGATATATGCAAACGATATTCCGGCTACCGGCAAAAGCAACTTAACATTAGGCCTGGTTTTTTTAATAAAATGATATGCCGACAGCAAAAACGGCAATACGAGAGCCGTTTCGCGCGACAGCAAAGAAGCGATATACGCAACGACAACAAGAACAATATTATTTTTAAGATAAAAGACAAGGCTCAACAGAAGAAACGCGGCTGCCAGTAAATCGGAACGCCCGGAAATATAAGATACCGCTTCGCTATGGACGGGGTGGACTATAAAAAAAAGTGCCGCGAAAATGGATAAAACTCTGTCACGATAGAGTACGTTTAGGAACCAAAAAAGACAGAGAGCGGCGATTATGTGCAGAAAAATATTGGTAAGATGATAACCTCCGGGGTTTAATTTCCAAAACCGATAGTCCAGGGCATAGCTTATCATCTGGAGTGGCCGGTAAAAAGAATAACCTTTGCTGTTTGGGGAGCTTGATATCCGTCCTTTAAAAAAAAGGTCGGCGTTCGATAAATCCCTTATGTAAGAGTTATTCCTTATAAGAGTTTCGTCGTCCCAAATAAACTTGCCGCTTACGCCTCCGGCATAAACGGCAAAACCAACTAAAACTATTAAAATTATATGGACGTATCTCACGGTTTAAGTCGCCTGCGGAAATCCTCCCACGGAAATTTAAGTCCGGGGCACTCGGTACTGGCACCTTTTACCTGTCCGTGCCCCAGAATCCTGTAATTGGGAATATTGTAATATTCTTTAAGATGATTTACCAGGTAAGCAAGTGAATCCATCTGCGATTCGGAAATCCTGTCCTCGCTGAAATTCCCGACAAGACATACGCCTATTCCCCGGCTGTTCATATGGTTTGCCTTGCAATGAGCGCCGTTTTCCTGATGGATCCATCTGGGAGATACCTCTATCTGTCCGTCTTCTTTTCCGGAAGTACCGTTATCTATGACAAAATGGTAACCCAGCCCTTTCCAGCGGCGTCTTTTATGGGCAGCATCGAAACGAAGCGCATTACCTATATCGGTCGCGCTATGATGTATTATAATATATTTCCATTTGTTCGACTTGTAAAGAGGAATCACATACCTCATGGGCGCGGCCTCGGGTATGAAAAGCCTCTGCCCTTTCTCAAGACACGTCGCGTCCCACAGGTTGTTGGCTTGAACTATATCCTCCATGCCCACATCATACATCTTGCTTATGCGCCAGACCGTTTCCCCCGGTCCAACTTCATGGTATATATCCCCTCTTATAATATCGGGAACGGTGGTAACTTCCTGCGGACGCGGCGTAGTAGGATACGGCTCGATCGTATGCACGCCTCTCTGTGTTCTTACCGGCATCTGAGCACAGGAAATTAAAGTCATACTTAAGAAAATATTGAACAAAAAAAGTAATTTTTTCATATCACTCCACCAATTCTTTTAACGGTACAATCTTGATACCTTTTTTTTCGATTATAGGTACATATTCTTTTATGATTTCAAGGGTTATTCTTTTGTTATGGCCTATGCCTGTTGCACTGCCTTTTACCAGAGCCTCATTCATCAGTTCGTCCATTTGGGTCCTTACGTATGACTCAAAATTATCCATATCCGTCTGATCGGTTATATCCAAAAATACGTCTCGCCCGATCATATCCAGGCCTACGGCTCCGGCCACCTTCTTGCAGACCGAATCCGGAGTGGTAACGCTGTCGAGAAAAAACAATCCTCGCTTTTTTGTCTCTTCCATGATAATCCTCATGGCTCTCTCGTCTTCGGTGAGTTTCGAACCCTGATGACAAGAGATCCCTATCGCCCCGGGTACGCTCTTTATGCTTTTATCCAAAGCGGAGATTATTTCTTTTTCCGTCATGTCTGACAAAATAGTCAATCTTTCCGCTGCTCTGCCGCTCTTGGACTCCATCGGTACGTGGACTATAATGTCATAAAGAGAATTATTCTCTAGCACAGATTCGGCTATATATGAAGAATAGCGCAAATTGGGCAATACCGATAAAGTGACAGGCCTTTCTATATCAAAAATTAAATCTATATATCTGTTATTGTAACCCCAATCATCTATAACAAAAGCTATAGAAGCTTCAGGCTCGGATTTTTTTTTCTGATTTGCGTGTATTAAGAATAAAACTAAAGCGACCGACAAAACAACCGCGCCCGCTATAAATATGTATCTTTTCATTATTAAATAATACTCTATCTTCCTGCTCACGTCAATCCCGTCCCTTTATTTAAAAAATTCGGCCAGTATTACTTCGGCTATATTTTTCGCGAGGAGGCCGTTGCCTTTGGGCGTACAGTGGCCGAAGTCGCCGCCGAAAGTATCGCTGAAATACTCCCCGAAAGAGCCGTTCCTCAAAGCATTTTTAAAAATATTCTCGTTATCTACGAAAACAACGCCGGAGTCGTAATCCAATAACTTTTTCAGAGCCTCTACGTTGCGCATGGGATACTGAACCGCAACGTGCGCTATCTTATTTTCTTTTAAAATGTCTCTTATGTAAATATAATGTTGTTTCACGTTTGCTATAAATGTTTCAAGAGTAAGTTTTTTTGCCTTTTCAAAATTTTCCGCGGCGAGTCTGTGTTTGCCCTGTTCTTTGTAGCACACGGCGAGCCCGCGATAAGCGTTATGCGTTTCGGGATCCATAGATATAGCTTTTTTATACATCTTCTCCGAACGATTGTAATCTTCCAAGATTCTATAACAGCCCCCCAACTCAAAATACGCCCAGTATGCTTTTTCGCTCACCGTGTCGAATTCCAAAACCGTATTAAAACATCCTACGGCTCTTTCTATATCCCCGCCGTCCCTGTACCACTGACCCATATTGAGAAAAACGGGATATATATCGGGATACCTTTTAAGGTGCTGTCTGAAATCCGGCTCTATCATCTTAAGGTCGTAAAAACTAGCTAATAATACGCATGCCTCTACATTCAGGGGGTTCATTCGCAGAGACTTTACGCAC
>CAZEGO010000069.1:0-7767 GCA_964511955.1 uncultured Planctomycetia bacterium
GGGCTGTTCGCCGGGCATAATATGGAAAAGTTCGGCGCCTCTTATGACTTCATCTACCTTCAACCCGCCCGCCCTGAATATAAGGTCGGATATTTTCATCTTCGGGGTCATCTCGTATTTCCCGGGCCTGTTTACGGCGCCGTCGACTTCCACATAAGAAGGCGGCCTGACCTCCGGCTCGGAATACAGAATCAGGATATCCCATTCGTTTAAATATAAATCCTTGCTCTCTCCCAGCATTATGCCGTCGAGATTTACCGGGATTATTTCCCTGGTCCTGTTTTCCGTTACGCGGGCTATCTCGGCCCTGTATAAATACGTACCGGGCATATATCCTTTAGCCCTGTCCACCAGATCCATGACTTTCATCTCTTTGCTGAGGGCATAGTCTCCGGGCCGCTCAACGTTGCCTATGACGGACACAAAATCGTGCTTGAGGCGTACTATGGGAGATACCATGACTATGTCGCCGTTTTGAAGAGAGACGTCCTTCATGGAGAATTTACCGACTTCGTCTTTTTTCAGTTCAATATCCACCATTACGCGTCTTTCATTGTTCACTATCCTCTCTACCTGGACTCTTTCCATGTCTCCGGTAGGAGTGGCCCCGCCGGCAAAATTCAAGAGTTCCTCAAGGGTGATGCCGTTTTTGGTTTCGTATATGCCCGGGCGCTTTACGTTGCCGGCGGCGGCTATCACGTTGCCTATCGGGGGCACGAATATGGTATCGCCCGAGTTGACTCGGGATTCCTCGACTTTGGCGCCCTCGAGAAGGAAAGGATATAAATCTGTCTTTCTTTCTTTTCCGTCTCTTGAAATCACCTTTATTTTTCTCAGTGAACCAAGTTTCGTGGGACCGCCGGCCCGGTATAGTGCCTGGAATATATTGGATTGTGAGCTTATGGAATACGCGCCGGGCTTTTCGACCTCTCCCATGATATATACGTTTATACTGCGGAGTTTTCCCATGGAGATATCTACGTTGATATTGGTAAAATACCTGTCCAGTCTCTCTTTGATCTTTTGCTCAACTTCCTCGAATCTGAGGCCCCATACATACAGAGGTCCGGCCTTGGGAAGCATGATCCTGCCTTCCCTGTCGACATCGAGCTGTGAGGTCTCCTGCACGCTTCCCCATATGTTTATGAGAAGAGTATCTCCGGGGCCTATTATGTAATCCGGACCTACGGGTATAACGTCGGTGGAAGGGATATCCGAGGAAAGAGTCGGAGTTTCTTTCCTTGAAAGCAGGGAGGCCTGGAGCATGGCTAAAGCGGAGAGGCCGTCACCTGTTCCCATGGGTTCCGTCGTTTCCTGCTCTTTTTCCTGTCTTTCTTCTTCGGGGATGGCAAATAAATCATAGCCGAACTGTTTTAACTCTTTTGACACGCCGAAGGGGATTGCTTTTGAGAAGCTCTGCTCTACGGAAGAGGGTTTTTCGACAGCTATCTCTTCCTTCATAATCTTTATGTCCTCTATTATGTCGCCGTCCGGGAAAAAACTGTGGCCGTCGTAAGGGCAGGTGAGCTGTTGACGAAGCTCGTATTTCTTCGTCCCGAAGGCCATGGCCCGGGATAGATATGTTTTTCCCGTATCTGTTTTATTTTTCTTATCCTCTCCGGTCATTTGTTTCAGTTTATCCTCGGCTGTCTTTTTATCCTTAAAGAGATTTAAAAAAGCGCTGTCTTTATCTTTGTCTTCGGATTCCTCTTCTTTCTTTGCCTCGGAGATTCTTTCTTCTTTTTCCTGCTGTGTCTCCTCGACTTCATAGTGTACCCAGTGAGAATGAGGGCCTTCTTTGCCGGGCACGTAATAAAACTCCATGCCGCATCTCGGGCATCGTACTTTCTTATAAACCAGACTCTCGACGTCTACCGATTCGTCTACCCAGTTATCGGATTTAACAGTATCGGCGGATTTATAATCCACGCTATCATAAGAAAAAAGATTTGACGGAAAAACCGTCGCGAACATAAAGATCAACGATAAAGTCAATGCCAGAGATTTTTTGAACATCAGATTCCCCTTCGGGTTAGCTCATGGCTCATGGCTCATGGCTCATAGTTTATAAGTTATCGCTCTTAATCCCTAACTAATAGCTCTCTAATCTTTTTTCTATAGGCTATGAGCTATGAACTATAAACTTATTAGAATTTCCTGTTTATCTCCACTCCCAGTATGTGGTTCGTTATTTTATCCGTTGTATTATTGTAATTCGTTATGTGCTGCATTTCAAAGAATAAATTTACGTCTACGTGTTTTATATTATACATGTTTAAGGCGTCAATTACATTAAATTCTCCCCTGAACCGGTCAAGTGTCTCGACGTTAGCGCTGCTCAGGCCTCTTCTTTCGTGAGCCAGTGTCCCGGCCAGCTTGTATCTCTCGGGGTAATTGAATATCCCGCTTACGGCTATGGCCTCGGAATCGCCTCCTATATGATGGCCTATATACCGGCCTTTATGAGTATATCCGGACTTATACGTGAAATGGCTGTACCATATCTCGTCCAGCTTGGCGAATTCTATTTTACCGTCAAAGCCGGGGATTTTAAAGACATCCGTGACGTACGCTCCGACTAAAGTCGATATATTTATGGGTTTATTGCCTTCTTCGTCCTCACCGCCCCATTCTGCGTAGAGTTTCGCTCCGGTAGCTATGGGGAGCCATCTGTCTATCCTTCTTATAAAGAGCTGTATATCGCCGGCTATAATGTGGTTTTCGGTCTCGGTCCCTCCGCCCGCGGCGCTGAATACAAGCGAGGCCGAGCTCCAGAAGTTCGCGAACCCGAGGTCTTTTACTCCCTCTCCGCCGTGCATCAGTATATGGCCGAACCCGAACTTAAGGAAGCCCCACGGTGTGTAATCGAGCCGCCACCCGGTGACAAAAGGGCCCGGGACTTCTCTATCGTCTTCGAGTTTAGCGGTAAAGAATAAGGCGTTGAACCTTCCTATTTTTCTCAGGGGCCACGGCAGACGGAAAGGATGAATATTGTTCCACCTTACGCTGTCCATGGGAAAGGCGTTATCGGTCATAAGGAGGCTTCCGTAAAATCCCGGGCCCCACCACATGGATGCCCTGCCCAGAGCCAGCTCCATGTTAAAGGCCGGATGAGCGAATCTTATATGGCCGTCGTAAAAATCATAATCCGTGTCCTCGTCCGAATATCTTATGCCCGGGGTAACGGATAAAGCGAAAAAATTTGCTACTTTCACCCAGCTGGTAAGGGAAAGCCATATATTAAGCCCGTCGTCTAAACTCCGGCCTTCCCGGTTTACAAAGAGCGTTTTATCGGACTCGAGTTTCGCGTATAATTTTTTTACGTTCAGTTCCGGTGAGCCGAATATGTGTTTCTTAGGGCCGTCTTCTCTTACCGAGACCACCTCGACGCCTATGGTTACCAGCTCTTCCCTGAACTCCTCTATGAGGATATAGAGTATTTCTTCTAAATACTCCTGCTCGGCCCAGTCAAACTCCCCCTCATATTCCCTGGCTATATCGATGGCGCTTCTTATTATGTAGGCCATCTTTATCCGCGATACCGGCCTGACGCCGATGTCCGCGATATCGCAAAGCCCGACTATGGCCAGCTTTTCGACAGCGTCATAACTCCAGTGCCTTAGGGGGACGTCGACTGAAGGATTGGCAAACAAAACTCCCTGAGCCAAAAAAATAATTAATATTATTAAACAACCTAACCATCTAATCACTTTAATTTATCAAATATATAATTGACATTGTGAGCGAAGCGAAGCAATCTCCCGAAAAATTACTTAAAAGCTTTTTAGCAAAAAGATGCTGGGATTGCTTCGCTTCGCTCGCAATGACATATAGTTAAGACCTGAGAAACCACTTTATAGTTTCCTCAAGTCCTTTTTCTAATTTTACTTTCGGTTTCCATTTAAGCAGCTTCCCGGCTTTTTTGATATCCGGCTGCCTTACCTTTGGGTCGTCTTTGGGAAGTTTTTTGTATACGATCTTACTCTTACTGCCTGTCAGTTTTATTATCTTCCTTGCCAACTCCAGAATAGTCCATTCGTCGGGATTGCCTATGTTTACTGGGTCATGCGTCTTGGAATTTGTAAGTCTGAAAATGCCTTCTATCAAATCGGGAACATAGCAAAAGCTTCTGGTCTGCGAGCCTTTTCCGTATATGGTTATCGGCCTGCCGTTAAGGGCCTGGTCTATGAAATTCGGTATAGCCCGGCCGTCTTTTTTTCTCATGCGCGGACCGTATGTATTGAAAATGCGCGCTATGTGAGTATCTAATCCGTGTATTTCATGGTAAGCCATGGTTATGGCCTCGGCGAACCGTTTGGCCTCGTCGTATACCCCGCGCGGGCCCACGCAGTTCACGTGGCCGTAGTAACTCTCGGGCTGGGGATGGATTTCCGGGTCCCCGTAAATCTCAGAGGTAGACGCCAGGAGAAATTTAGCCTTTTTCTTTTTTGCCACGCCTAAGGCGTTGTGTGTGCCCAGAGAGCCCACCTTCAGGGTCTGGATCGGGTAGTTCAGGTAATCTACGGGGCTGGCGGGGGAAGCGAAATGCAGCACCGCGTCTATCCTGCCTTTTATGTCTATGTATTTTGATACGTCGTAATTTATAAATTTGAAAAAACGGTTATTCTTTAAATGCGATATATTGGCCTTGTTGCCGGTTATAAGGTTATCCATACAGATGACTTTATATCCTTTGTCTAGAAAACAATCGCATAGATGCGACCCGAGAAAGCCCGCGCCGCCTGTTATCAATATTACTTTACG
Organism: uncultured Planctomycetia bacterium; assembly: GCA_964511955.1. GTDB lineage: Bacteria > Omnitrophota > Gorgyraeia > Gorgyraeales > Gorgyraeaceae > CAZEGO01. The sequence goes on from CAZEGO010000069.1 coordinate 4,765, forward strand.
CAAATATCCTCCCTGGCGCTTGTTTTTCCGAGTCTCTTTAAATCCTCATCCACCATCATCTTTACCAGCTCCTCAAAATTCACCCTCGCTGACCAGTCTAAACTGGCTTTAGCCTTACGGCTGTCTCCTTTGAGGTCATAAACTTCAGCGGGTCTGTAAAGCTTTTTATCTATAATCACGTGGTCTTTCCAGTCCAGCCCTACGCGGCTGAAGGCCAATTCCGCGAATTCTTTTACGGTATGAGTCCGGCCGGTAGCGATTACGTAATCATCGGGCGTGCCCTGCTGCAGCATAAGGTACATACTCTCCGCGTAATCACCCGCAAACCCCCAGTCTCTGCGGGCGTCTAAATTTCCGAGAGTGATTGTTTTATCCAGTCCTGATTTTATCCTTGCCGCTGCGCCGGTAATCTTACGGGTTACGAACTCACGGCCTCTTACGGGAGATTCGTGGTTAAACATAATGCCGCTGCAGGCGAATATATTATAGGCCTCTCTGTAATTTCTGGTAAGGTCGAATCCCGCTACCTTTGAGATACCGTAGGGAGAGCGAGGATAAAAACGAGTGCTCTCGTTCTGAGGAGATTCTTTGGCGTGGCCGAACATCTCGCTGGAGGCGGCGAAGTAAAACTTACACTCCGGCGCCCTGTTCTTTAAGGCCGAGAGCATGTAATGAGTACCGTTTATATTGGTATTTATAGTCGAGAATTCGTCCTCGAAGGAATAACTCACGAAACTCTGGGCAGCCAGGTGATAGCATTCATCGGGTTTTACTCTATCTACCACGTTGAATAAACTGGCGTAGCTTTCAAGGGACGCGGAATGCATTTTTATCTTATCCAATACAGGCAGTAATCGCCACAGGCGGTGAGCCGGGTCTTCCAGGGCCACGCGTCGCACGATACCGTGCACCTCATAACCTTTTTCCAGAAGCAGTTTTGACAGGTAAAAACCATCCTGTCCGGTTATGCCGGTTATTAAGGCTTTTTTCATTATGGCTCCGTTATTTCTTAGAATCGAAAGACTCTATGGTTTTCCTGAGGCCTTCCTCAAAATTTATCGCGGGGTTATAGTTTAATATCTCTTTCGCTTTTGATATGTCGGCCAGTGTATGTTTCACGTCTCCCTTTCTTGAGGGTTCGAAATTCGGCTCTATATTTTTACCCAGAATCTTATTTATGTAATTTACTATGTCCAGGACACTGTAAGCCTCTCCGCACGCTATGTTGAGCACTTTGCACTTTACTCCCGGAGCAGTTGCCGCTTTTATATTTCCCCGGACAACGTTCTCGACGTAAGTAAAATCCCTGGTCTGCCTGCCGTCTCCGTGCACAGGGGGGCGTTCGCCCTTGAGCATACAGGTTATGAATTTGGGTATTACGACGGCATATTCGTTTTCGAGGCTCTGCCTGGGGCCGAAGACGTTGAAATATCTCAAATTTACGGTTTCAAGGTTGTATATTTTGCTGAATATCCTGGAGTAATGCTCAGCCGCTAATTTAGTAAGCGCGTAAGGTGATATAAGCATGGGTAAAAAGTCTTCTTTATTGGGTAGTTTGTCCACGTCTCCGTAAACGGAGCTGGAAGACGCGCATACGACTCTCTTTACGCCGTGTCTCTTAGACGCTTCCAGTATGTTCAGCGTGCCGTTTATGTTTACGTCGTTATAAAGCTCGGGGTTATCCAGGGATTTGGGGACACTCCTCAGGGCTGCCTGATGAAGGACATAGTCCACTCCCGGCATAATCCCGTTGAAAAGGGCCTTATCCCTTATATCGCCTTCTATAACTTCTATTTTATCCTTCAGGTGTTCTAAATTTTCTTTTTTTCCCGAACTGAAATCGTCCAGGACTTTTACTTTATCGCCGTTTTTTACAAGCGCATCGGCTATATGCGAACCTATAAATCCGGCTCCTCCTGTAACTAAAAAATTCATGGCGTCCTCTCTGGTTTTGAAATCGGTGAGTTATCAGGGTGAATCTGTTAACTCACCGGGTATCCGGTAGTTTTACAATTTAATTACGTTCTTCGGGTCTTTCAGGTGCTTCAGGGCGTTTCTGGTGTCCAGTACTACGTCGGTGTTCTCTACTACGAATTTATAATCTATGGACGAATGATCCGTAACCACTATCACGCAATCGCTTGATTTTAATACGTCGGCCGTGAGATTAACGGATTCCATTTTCATGCCCTCTTCTTCCAGTACGGGAACCAAAGGATCGTGATAACTCACTCGGGCCTCTTTTTCCGTAAGGGAATGTATAATCGTAAGCGCGGGCGATTCCCTGAGATCGTTTATGTCTTTTTTATAAGTAACTCCTATAACAAGTATGTTCGAGCCTTTTAGCGCCTTTTTCTTTTCGTTGAGAATAGCCGCGGTCTTTTCCGCCACGTAATGAGGCATGTATGAATTTATCTCGGCAGCTAACTCTATCAGACGGGTCTCGAAACCATGGCTTCGTGCCTTCCAAGAAAGATATATCGGGTCACACGGAAGGCAATTATGAGAAATAATACCGTAGGAAGAGACAAAAGTATTAGTATCTTCTACTTCAAGAGAATAAACCTTTTTAAGGCTTTCTTTCTTAATTTCTTTTATCCTGGAAGTAATAAAACTTCCGTAATTTTTAAATATTTTACTTTTTGTAAATTTAATCTCGCGTTCGAAATATTTATCTATTTTTCTGCCTTTATCTCCGTTAATTAAATCTTTTAATTTCATAAGATTCTCCGAACCAAATATATTAATAAGCCCTCTTTTTTTAACGGTTGGCGCGATTCCTATACTATGCAGCAGAAAAATCACCTGATTATTCAGTTTTTCACTGCATGTAAAATAATTAACCGAAAGATAATTTCTTCTATGGGTGTAGAATTTATTATTCTTTTTGTAAGTTCTATCCCTGTCATTATAATCCACCTTGCCGTCTCCTCTTAAAAGACCGGCCAAAATATTCTTTCGAAACTCTAATGGCATACCCAAGAGTATTTCCGGTATTTTCAT
>CAZEGO010000070.1:0-7754 GCA_964511955.1 uncultured Planctomycetia bacterium
GAGTCCTTTTTCCCATAAACCTCCGCTGTTGGGCATCCTGCCTATCGACAGAAGAGCGATATCCCCGGAAATCGATTTACCGTCTGAAAGCGTTACAGTGACTTTATCGCCTTTATCATCCGCTCTTTCGACTTTTACGCCGGTAACTATATTTATATTTCTTCTTTTAAAAGCCTGCTCCAGCCTTGCGGCCAGTTCTCGATCCTCATCAGGTAATAGCTGAGGCATCATCTCCAGGACAGTCACTTTTGAGCCGAAGAAGTTGAATATGGACGCGAACTCACAGCCTATAACACCGCCCCCTATTATAATTAAATGCTCCGGCACGCGGGTCAAGGATAAGATATGGGTACTGGATAATATATTCCTGCCGTTGAATCTGGCCGAGGGGATATCCAGAGGAGAAGATCCCGTGGCAATCAGTATTTTATCGGATACTATGTCCGAGTCTCCGCAGGCAATCACGGATGGCTCTTTAATAAAGGCGTCTCTTTTAACAATCTCGATTTTTCGCGCCTTTAACAACGCTTTCACACCCGATGTCAATTTTTTTACAACATCGTTTTTTCTTTGCTGCGCTTTTTGAAAATCGATTTCGTAACCCTTGATGTTTACGCCGAAATCGCCGCTTTTACTTAACCCGGATATAATATTGGCCGTAGCCGCCAAAGCCTTGGTAGGTATACATCCCCAGTTAAGACATACCCCCCCGATAGAGTCTTTCTCTAGTATACAAACCTTCATGCCAAGCTGGGCCGCGCGTATAGCCGCAACATACCCGCAAGGTCCCGATCCTATCACGCTCAAATCATATCTATTCATAACCACAATTATAACCCATCACCCTCCATCATGTCAATCAACCATGTCCCGCACCGGGTGTGGGACATGGTTGATTCTTACTGGAGGGTGGTTATTTTGGTTTTTATTGTTTTAGCGGAGGCGGTGAATCGGGTTTTTTCTTCTTTTGTCAGGTCTATTTCTATGATTTTTTCTATGCCGTTTGCGCCGAGGACTATGGGGACGCCTATGCATATGTCCTTCTCACCGTATTGGCCGTTTAGGTAGGCGCTGGCACAAAGAGTGTTTTTTTCGTCTTTTAATATGGCTTTAACCATATAAAAAGCCGAAGCCGACGGGGAAAAATACGCACTTCCTGTCTTTAAATGACCTACTATCTCAGCGCCTCTATTTTTTGCTCTTTCGGCGCCGGTATTAAAAGCTTCTCCGTCTAAAGACTCTGATCTGTTTATGGGCACCATAGTGTCACCGTGGCTACCCATCATGAACACACTGGCCGTGTCTGTCTTTGCCTGTTTGTCGCAGAGCGCGTTAATGAACCTGGAAGAATCGAGAACCCCTGCCATGCCCATGACTTTTTCCGGGGCAAAACCAGTCTCTTTCAGAGTCAGATAGGTCATTACGTCGAGAGGGTTTGTGATCACTATCACTATAGATCGCGGGGAAAAGCGTTTTATCTCAGCCGATATAGTTTTGATAATTTCGGAATTCTTTCTCAGGAGGTCATCGCGGGACATCCCGGGCTTTCTCGCCAGGCCAGCCGTCACGACTACAACGCCGGAGTCTCTTAAAGAATCGAAATCCTCGAAGCCCGTTATTCGGGACTTCGAATTAAAGATGGGTCTCGCGTCGGAAATATCAAGCGCTTTTCCTTTTGCCAGGCCGGGTACTATGTCTACAAGTGCCACATCGGCAAGGTCCGCGTCTATTATCCTTGACGCGGTCATAGCGCCTACGTTACCCGCGCCTATAACCGATACTTTCATTTCATCCTCTCTATTATAGCGTCGGTCATTTCACTCGTGCCGACTGCGGTGGGGTCACTTCTGTCGGGTTTCAAATCGTAGGTAACGTCTTTACCTTCGGCGACTACATCGGCTACTGCTTTTTCCAGTCTATCGGCAGCACGGTTTTCGCCAATGTGCCTGAGCATCAATACCCCGGACAATATAACCGCCGTAGGGTTAACTTTATTTTTACCGGCATATTTAGGGGCACTTCCGTGTATAGGCTCAAACAAAGCCATATCCTCACCGATATTAGCGCCGGGTGCTATACCCAGGCCGCCCACAAGACCCGAGCATAAATCAGATACAATATCGCCGTATAGATTAGGCAACACCAATACATCGTAATTTTCGGGCCTCTGAACCAGCTGCATGCACATGTTATCCACTATCCTGTCCTCAAACTCTATTTTCCCCTCATAATCCCGGGCGACTTCTTCGACGGCCCTTAAAAACAAACCGTCCGTTTCTTTCATTATGTTAGCCTTATGGACAGCGGTGACCTTTTTCCTGTTGTTTTTTATCGCATAGTCAAAAGCGAACCTTGCCACTCTTTCGGAAGCGGTAACGGATATGGGTTTTATGCCTATCGCAGCGTCCTCCTTAATGGATGAACCGCTGAGCTTCATGGTGAAATCTATAATTTTACGGGCGTTGCCCGAGCCCTGAGCAAATTCTATACCCGCGTACAGGTCCTCGGTGTTTTCCCTGACTACTACGAGATCCACATCCCGGTATCTTGTCTTTACACCTTTATAAATCTTGCACGGTCTTACGCACGCATAAAGATCGAGTGCCATTCTAAGTTGAACGTTTACCGAGCGAAAACCCTTACCTACGGGCGTAGTTATGGGTCCTTTTATGGCTACCTTATTTTTTCGTATCGAGTCCAGCACCTGCTGCGGCAGGACAGCGCCGTATTTTTCGATCGCGTCTTCTCCGGCTATCTGTTCGTCCCATTCTATATTAACACCCGACGCGTCTATGCAGCGCCTGGCCGCCAGACTTACCTCTTTTCCTATTCCGTCCCCCGGTATAAGCGTAACCTTATGTGCCAATGTTCAGCCCTCCGTGTTTTTTATATACATTTATTATCCCGCCTTCTTTAATCAACTCGTTCTGAAACCCGGTAAAAGGCTTGGTTTTTATGTTATAGCCGCCGTCTTTGTCGATAACGAGACCCTTTGCCAGGTCGACTCTTATGATATCTCCTTCTTTTATCTTATCCGTATCGCATTCGATAAGGGGCAATCCCAGATTAAAGGCGTTACGGTAAAAAATCCTCGCGAAACTCTTTGCCAGGACAGCGTGGGCTCCCGAGCATTTAATAGCCTGAGGAGCCTGTTCCCTGGATGAACCGCACCCGAAATTATTACCGGCCGCTACGAAAAAAGGCCGGCCTTTCAAGTTACGGTAAAATTCAGGATTGGCATCCTCAAACACGTGCCTGGCGAGCTCATTTGGATCCGTAATGGAAAATTTATATCTCCCCGAAATTATAAGGTCGGTGTTTATATCGTCTCCGAACTTAAAAACAATTCCTTCCATGCGACTGGCCCCTTTTTCCATGATCATAAATGCCTGGCTTCCTCGGGATTACGGATGTAGGTCTTGAATGTATCCTCGCTTATTACGCCCTTCTGATATAGCGTTTTAAGCGATTTATCCATAGTGTGCATCCCGTACTGAAAACCGGTCTGTATGTGAGTAAGCAGCTGTTCGGTCTCCTGCTCCCTTATGAGGTTCCTTATCGCCGGAGTCGCTATCATAACTTCCGTAGCGAGTACCCTGCCCGGCCTGTCTATCCTGGGCAGAAGCTGCTGAGACACTACTCCCTGCAGAGCCCCGGCAAGCTGTATCTTCACCTGTTGCTGCTGATAAGGCGGAAAAACGTCTATAATCCTGTCAACAGTCTGCGCCGCATCCGGGGTGTGAAGCGTGGCCATTACAAGATGGCCTGTTTCGGCCGCCGTCAATACCGTCTGGATGGTCTCGAGATCCCTCATCTCACCGACTACGATAACGTTAGGGTCCTGCCTCAGGGCATGCGTGAGGGCATTCGCGAACGACCTTGTGTCGGAATGCACTTCCCTTTGTTTAATCACGCTTTGCCTGTTCACGTGGACAAATTCTATAGGATCCTCGATCACTATTATTATAGACTGTCGTTCGTTGTTTATGCGATCCACCATGGCCGCAAGCGTTGTAGTCTTTCCGACTCCCGTAGGCCCGGTTATAAGTACAAGACCCTGCTGTTTTCTACAAAGTTCGGGCACTACAGCCGGTAGGTTCAGCTCGCCTATGGTCTTTATCCTTAGCGATACCATCCTTATCGCACACTCGACGCTGCCTCTCTGCATGTGGACATTCACCCTGAACCTGTTAAGCCCGGCGACCTCAAGTGAAAAATCCAACTCCAGTTCTCTTTCGAAAATGGCTTTTTGTTTATCGTTTAATATGCTGTAGACGGAGCGCTTGCTTTCTTCTTTGCTCATTTTCGGAAATTCCGTCAACGGAACCAGATCGCCGTTTATCCTCAATACCGGGACCGACCCCGCCGTAAGATGCAGATCGGAGGCTTTTTTCTCGGTGGCTATTTTTAAAAGAGTTCTTATGTCCATAGTTTACCTTACCTCTCGGTTTTCAGGTATTTGGAAGGATCTGCCACTTTGCCCTCGATGGCAGAAGAAGCTACTGTCGCCGGTGAAGCCAGGTATATAAAAGCTTCGGGATTTCCCATCCTTCCCTTAAAGTTTCTGTTTGCGGTAGATATAGCCTTCTCGCCGTTAGCCAATACCCCGTTATGCGTGCCTACGCACGGACCGCAACCCGGCGCCACCACACACGCTCCTGCATTAATAAAATCGGATATAATGCCTTTTTTTATGGCTTTTTCCAATATAGTTTTCGACGCCGGTGCGACTATTAATTTCACCATCCTGTTTACTTTTCTGTTTTTAAGGATTGAGGCGGCGATTTTCAGGTCCTCCAGCCTGCCGTTCGTGCAGGTACCTATAAAAGCCTGGTCAATTTTCATACCCTTCAGTTTCGATAACGGCACTACGTTATCTACGGTATGCGGCCTGGCTATCTGCGGATTGATTTTACTTATGTCGTATTCTATCGCTTCTGAGTAAACAGCGTCTTTATCGCTTTTAAGCTCTTTAAGTTTTTTACGGTTTATCTTAACCTTGGCGTCCAGGGACTCAAAAAATTTTATTGTTTTCCTGTCCGGCTCCATAAGCCCGGCCTTAGCTCCCATTTCTATGGCCATATTCGATATGGTAAACCTGGCGTCCATGCTCAGTGATTTTATATAATCGCCCGTGAACTCGACGGCCTTGTAGGTGCAGTAATCCGCACCGAGGTCACCTATGATATGCAGTATGACATCTTTCGAGTAAACGCCTGTTTTGGGTTTGCCGTTCAGAACTATTTTTACGGTCTCGGGTACCTTGAACCAGTTTTTTCCCGAAGCAGCCGCGATCGCGAGATCCGTAGAACCCATACCCGTGGAGAAAGCTCCCAGCGCACCGTAGGTGCATGTATGGGAATCGGCACCGACTACCAGATCTCCGGGAAGCACGGAGCCGGACTCCGGTATAACCTGATGACATACGCCCCGGCCTATATCAAATAATCTGACGGAGTTTTCTTCGGCGAAATCTCTCATTTTTTTATGTATCTCAGACACGCCGATACTCGGACTGGGGGCGCTGTGGTCTATGACCATGGAGAATTTGTTTTTATCGAAAACTTTTCTCGGCCCCAATTTTCTAAAAGAATCTATTATAAGGCTGCTGGTGCCGTCCTGTCCGAAGCAGAAATCCACGCCGGATATGACGACGTCTCCGGCGCGGGTATCTTTGCCGCAGTGAGAGCTGAATATTTTTTCGGTGATAGTTTTTCCCGGCATGATTAGCTCCGTTCAGAAAACCATTTTTCTATTCTGTCGAGCCCTTTTGTGATATTTTCCATGCCGGTGGCGAAACTGAGTCGCACGTGGCGGTCGGAACCGAATGCCTTGCCCGGAACGAGAGCTACTTTCGCCTCTTCCAGGAGCTTCTCCGCAAGCTCCATACTGGTAAGGCCTTCTTTTTCGATCTTACAAAAAAGATAAAAAGCTCCCTCCGGCTTGACGCAGGAAAGCGCCTTCATGGAATCAATGCGCTCAACCATGTAATTTCTTCTTTTCTCGAACTCCCGCACCATCACCCCGGAACTCGAAGATGAACCCGATACCGCGATCAGTGCCGCGGCCTGGCTGATAGAGGCGGGATTAGACGTGGAATGACTCTGAAGGTTTTTTACTGCCTCGGTAATTTCTTTTATAGGAGACGCCGTGTACCCGACCCTCCATCCGGTCATGGCAAAGGCCTTGGAGACACCGTTAACCACAATGGTCCTTTTAAAAAAATCTTCGCCGAGCGCCGCTATCGAGGCGTGTTTTTTTTCATCAAACAGTATATGTTCGTATATTTCATCGCTTATTATCAGGATGTCTTTTTTCTCGCAAACAGCGCCTATTTGCTTAAGCTCGTCGGACGTATATACACAACCGGTGGGATTCGACGGGCTGTTTAATATTACGGCTTTAGTGCGAGGTGTTATATGATCAAGAAGAGCATCGGGTTTAATCTTAAACCCGGAAGAATCGTCGGTTTCCGCGAATATCGGATTCCCGCCGGCCAATTTTACCATTTCGGGATAGCTCAACCAATAGGGTGAAGGTACTATGATCTCATCGCCCGTGTCGATTATAGCCTGAATTATATTATAAAGGGAATGTTTTGCCCCGCAGGATACTACTATCTGCGACGGATCATATGTAAGGTTATTTTCCCTTCTAAACTTGTCGCAAATGGCTTCTTTTAACTCGTTAGTACCCGAGGCTGGAGTATATTTGGTCCGGCCGTCTTTAATTGCCTGTATGGCCGCATCTTTAATAACGGAGGGAGTGTCGAAATCAGGCTCGCCGGAGCCGAACCCTATAACGTCCAACCCCTCCTTTTTCATCTTTTTGGCTTTTGCCGTAATAGCAAGGGTTAAAGACGCTGAAACGTTTTTTAGCCTTGAGGATATGCTTACCCCGTCACGGATTTTATTCATGACAGTCACTTTCGTTGTTTAAAGGTTTGAAGCCCCGGAAGAGAAAACAATCTCAGAGGCCTCTAACGGGGTTATTTATTTTCTTTGTCTTTTCCGAAAAACTTTTTGAGCAGGCCCTTTTTCTTCTTTTGCGCTTCTTCGGATTTTTTCTGATCTTCTTTCTTTTTTTCTTCTGCGGGGACTTCTTTCTGCTCAACCTGCTCCCGGGTCTTTGCGACTGGCTCCGGTTTCGGCACGGCCTTTTCTTTCTTTTTCTTTTTCTCTTTTTTTACCGGTTCTGCCAGGGGTTTTTCAACAAACTCCAATATCGCCATTTGGGCGTTATCGCCCTTCCTGGATCCGGTCAACATGACCCTGGTATAACCTCCGGCCCTTTCCCTGAACAAGGGGCCTATATCATTAAATAAGATCGAAACCAGCTCTCTTCTGCCGAGGACACTGTAAGCTTTCCTGCGGCTGGCAACCGTGTTTTTTTTCGCCATAGTGACCAACTTCTCGGCAAGCCTGGAAGCTTCTTTGGCTTTCATCCTGGTGGTGCTTATGCTTTTATTGGTTATTAGGCCGGCTACCAGATGCTTTAGCGTAGCTTTATAGTGACTGGTTTGCCTGCCGAATTTCACATTGCGTTTTCTGTGCCTCATTTCTTCGCCCCCTTGGGTATTTCCATACCAAAAGAAAGGCCCATGCCTTTTAGAATTTCTTTTATCTCGGTAAGTGATTTTTTACCGAAGTTTCTGAATTTCAACAAGTCGGACTTGTTGTAAGCTACTAATTCGCCTAAAGTATCAACGTCTGCAGCTTTAAGGCAGTTTAATGCTCTTACAGAAAGGTCTAAAT
>CAZEGO010000071.1:0-7654 GCA_964511955.1 uncultured Planctomycetia bacterium
ATAGCCTTATCTCTCAGGGCAGAATACCTCGACTCCGTAATGAATTATATGGAAATGCTTCTGCTCGCCGAAAACACGAAGATATGGTTAGCTGTTACCGGCCTTATAATGATCGCCGTTAACCTGCTCATAGCGCAGTTCTCGCTGGGAAAATTAAAAAAACATAAGACCATAGCTTTCGAAAATCCGTACGGCCAGGTGACTTTGTCGCTTGCGGCTATCGAGGATTATATCAGAAAATTGACCGACAGGATACCCGAGATAAAAGAGATAAAATCCATCATAACCGCCGGGAAAGGCGGGGTGGAAGTCAACGCGAAAACAGCCCTGTACTCGGACGTAAATATTCCGGAAATAACGGAAAAAATACAGAATACCATAAAAATAAGGATCCAGGAAATACTGGGCCTGGAGGAAAAGGTCACCATAAAGATACACGTGACTAAAATAATACAGCGTGAAAAACCCGCCGGCCGCGCGGCCGAAAAAGACGATAGCGCGTCCGGAGGATTCAAAGGCGAGATAGACTACGGCAGATAAAAGGAAAGGGGATTGAAAAATGCAGAAAAAAATAGCTGTTTTGACGGGTGGAGGTGATTGCCCCGGGCTTAACCCGGTAATCCGCGCCATAGTTAGGTACGCGGCAAATGACGGATATGAGGTTTTGGGCGTAAAAAACGGATGGAAAGGTATGATCGAAAACGAGACCCTGGAGCTTAACCTGAGGGCCGTCTCCGGCATACTGCATAAAGGCGGGACCATACTCGGTACATCCAGGACCAACCCTTTTAAAATAGAAGGCGGAGTGGATAAAGTAAAAGAGACTTTTAAAAAACTGGGCCTTGAAGCGCTGATAGCCATAGGAGGAGAAGATACCCTGGGCGTAGCGGCCAAGCTATCCAAAGAGGGGTTGAACGTTGTAGGCGCTCCCAAGACCATAGATAACGATCTCTCCTGCACAGACGTGACATTCGGGTTCGACACCGCTATAAACATAGTCATGGAAGCCATAGACAGGCTCCACACAACGGCTGAATCCCATCACAGGATAATGGTGGTAGAGGTTATGGGCAGGCACGCGGGATGGATAGCTACCGAAGCCGGTATAGCGGGCGGCGCAGACATGATATTGATACCGGAAGTGCCCGTTGACATAGATGAAGTCTGTGATACTCTTCAAAAACGACATGCGAGAGGGAAAAGCTTCAGCATAGTGGTCGTGTCGGAAGGTGCTATGTTCAAGAAAGGTTCCGTTGTGCTGCAGGAGGAAAAATTAGACGAATTCGGCCACGTACGCCTGGGAGGCATCGGCCAGAAAATAGGGGATATGATAGAAGAAAAGACAGGCATAGAGACCAGGGTAACGGTCCTGGGGCATACTCAGAGAGGCGGAAGCCCTACGGCTTTCGACAGGATACTCGGAACACGTTTCGGCGTAAAGGCCATGCAGCTCGTAATGAATAAGGATTACGGGAAAATGGCTGCACTGCAAGGGAATAAGATAGCGGCTGTTCCGCTCGCGACCGCTGTATGTGAGCTTAAGACCGTTGATATGGAACTTTATGAAATAGCAAAAATATTTTTCGGCTGACCGATAAATAACGTTCAAACTCGGGCCGCAGGCAAAAGGGGTCCGAAGCTTTCAGAGTTTATGAAAAAGAAAATAATAGATTCCATCAAAAGCGATATCGCGGTGAAACAAAGGGTCATGGATTCCCTGGTAGACGAAATAGAAAAGCTGGCAGGGGCAATGAGCGGCGCGCTTAAAAAAGGAAAAAAGATACTTTTGTTCGGCAACGGCGGCAGCGCGGCGGACAGTATACATATAGCGGCCGAGCTTATAGGCAGATTCAAAAAAGAAAGACGCGCCTTACCGGCGATTGCCCTGCCGGCTAACATCTCGTCTCTTACCGCCCTTGGAAACGACTACGGCTACGAAAGGATCTTCGAGCGCCAGATAGAGGCGCTGGGAAGCGAGGGAGACGTAGCCCTTGGCATATCGACCAGCGGGAAGTCGGAAAACGTAGTCAGGGCCATGGAAAAAGCCAAAAGCATGAATATGATCACCGCTGTTCTTATGGGTGGCCGGAAGACCGTGCTATGCAAATGCGCGGACATAGTGATAGGCGTGCCTTCCGACGATACGCCCCGTATTCAGGAAGCGCATATTACTATAGCGCACATCCTGTGCGACCTGGTGGAAGATGCTCTATAACAAGATAAAAAAGATTCCCGATCTGGGCAAAAAACTAAAAAAACTCAGGTCCGAAGGCAAAAGTATAGTGTTTACCAACGGGTGCTTTGATATTATACATGCGGGTCATGTTTCTTACCTTTCAAGAGCCTCGGCCATGGGAGACGTGCTCGTCGTGGGACTCAACAGCGACCGTTCGGTAAAGGCTCTTAAAGGCAAAGACAGGCCTGTAATAAAAGAAAAATACCGGGCACGAGTATTGGCGGGTCTCCGGGCCGTTGATTTTGTGGTCATATTCAACGAAAAGACTCCGCTCAGACTGATAAAAAAGGTAGATCCGGACATATTGGTAAAAGGCGGAGACTGGAAAATATCCGACATAGTGGGCGGAGATCACGTAAGAAAAAAGGGCGGGAAGGTAATAAGCCTGCCGTATATAAAAGGGCTTTCGACGAATACCATAATTAAAAAAATAAAGAAAACGCAATGAGACGCGATATTCTTAAAGTAATAGACGCCAACGTTAACAGGGCAAAAGAAGGCTTAAGGGTATGTGAAGATATAGCGCGTTTCGGTACCAAGAACACGGAACCCGCCAAAAGTCTTAAAAAAGCCAGACACGCCGTTACCGACGCTATAAGAAAATCAAAAAAAATCGATATGCGCGATATCGTCCTTGCCAGGAAAACCTCGGACGATAAAACGAAATTTTTCGACCTGGAAAAAGAAAACGGTATCGACCGCGCGGATATATTCATGGCCAATATGAGCAGGGCTAAAGAATCCGTACGTGTTTTGGAGGAGTGCTCCAAAATTATTGATCCGGCTGTCTCCCGCTCATTCAGAAAACTGCGTTTCAGGATTTATGACATCGAAAAAGGAATTATTAAGAAAGAACGGGCTTTATCTGGTAACCGACTCGGTAAACGGAAAAGATAAAGACCTTTTAAATATAATCGCTTTGTCTCTTGATGCGGGGGTAGACATGGTGCAGTTGAGAGACAAGGAGGCCGGTCGCGATGATTTTGTAAGGACGGGCAGGGCAATAAAGAAACTGATGGATAAAAAAAACGCCGTTTTTATGGTAAACGACAGGGTTGACGAGGCTCTGGAGCTGGACGCCGACGGGGTTCACCTCGGACAGGAAGATATGACTGTTTCGGAAGCCGGAAAAATACTGAAAAATAAAATCATAGGACTTTCCGCTCATTCCGAAGAACAGCTGCGGGCCGCGCTTTCGACGGACATAGATTACGTCAGTGTAGGTCCGATATTTCCGACCGTAACTAAACCCGGCTACGAACCCGTCGGCATCGAGCTGATTAAAACCGCCGGTCTGTACGCTGATATCCCTTTCGTGGCTATAGGGGGAATCAATAAAAATAACCTGCGCGAAGTGACTAAGGCCGGCGCCAAAAGAATAGCGGTGGTCCGCGCCTTAATCGACGATCCCGATCCTTTCGGGGCCGCAAAACAAATGATCGGAATCATAAATGACACAGATAGAATACGCTAAATCCGGCAGGATCTCGGCGGATATGCGCCGGGTCGCAAAGTCCGAAAAAGTACCTTTGGAGAAAATCGTCTCCGGCGTGGCGGACGGACGTATAGTGATAGTAAGAAACAAAAAGAGAACAATCAAAGCCTGCGCCATAGGCGAAGGCCTGACTACAAAGGTCAACGCCAATATAGGAACTTCCGAGGACAGGATGGGGCCGAAGGAAGAACTCTCCAAGCTTCGTGCCGCCGTCAAATACGGAGCCGATACCGTTATGGACCTGAGTACCGGCGGGGATTTAAGAAAATTCCGCAGGATGATAATAAAAAACTCCGGTGTACCGGTAGGCACCGTACCCATATACCAGGCAGCGGTTAAAGCCGCAAAAAAGAACCATTTCTCCACCATGACAAAACGGGATATAATGGATGCTTTTGAAGAGCAGGCAGAGGACGGGGTAGATTTTTTCACCGTACATTGCGGAGTAACCCTGAGTGCCCTGGAAAGACTTAAAAATAAAAAGCGCGTGGCTCACATCGTCTCCCGAGGAGGAGCTTTTCTCGCCGGTTGGATGATATTGAACAAAAAAGAAAACCCTCTGTACGAATCCTTCGATGAGATAATAAAAATTTCCAAAAAATATGACATAACACTGAGTCTGGGAGACGGTATGAGGCCGGGATCGCTCGCCGACGCCACCGACAGGGCCCAGGTACAGGAACTTATCTCGCTGGGAGAGCTTGCTGACAAGGCCAGAAAAAGCGGCGTGCAGGTTATAATAGAAGGGCCGGGTCATATGCCTCTGGACCAGATAGAGGCCAACGTCCTTCTGCAAAAAAAGCTCTGCGGCAATGCCCCTTTTTATGTATTGGGTCCTCTGGTGACGGACGTAGCCCCGGGTTATGATCATATAGTCGGAGCCATTGGAGGCGCTTTAGCCGCGTCTCACGGCGCGGATTTTCTCTGCTACGTTACCCCATCGGAACACCTGCGCATACCCGACAAGGAAGACATAAAAGAAGGCGTTATTGCCTCCAGAATAGCGGCGCACGCGGCGGATATAGCAAAAAAAGTGCCCGGAGCGATGGATTGGGACAGGAAATTTTCCGGGTACCGATATAAGAGAAACTGGGAAGAGCAGGTCAAAAACTCTCTCGACCCGGAAAAAACGCAGAAATACAGAAAGTCGGCGCGTTCCGGCAAAAAAGACGTTTGTACGATGTGCAGTGAATATTGTTCCATGAAAATAACGGAAAGGTATTTTAAATGAACGCTATCCTGGTAGTAGGATCGGTGGCCCTGGACAGCGTAGCCGCTCCTTCGGGTATAGCGAAAGAAGTGCTGGGGGGTTCGGCCACGTATTTCTCCATAGCGGCAAGTTTTTTCACTAAGGTCAATCTCGTGGCAACCATAGGCGAGGATTTCCCGGAGCGGCACAAAAAACTGCTGTTGTCCTTCGGATTGGACCTGAGAGGGCTTGAAACCGGGAAAGGGAAGACTTTTCGATGGGAAGGTTCTTACCTGAAAGACCTTAACAACGCCGAGACGATAAAGACCGGGCTTAATGTATTCGCGGATTTTAAACCGCGTATACCCCGGGAATATAAAAACTGCCCGTATCTTTTTCTGGCTAACATAGACCCTGATCTCCAGCTTTTTTTAATGAAAAATCGCGGAAAAAAAGGAGTTGTCGGATGCGATTCCATGAATTTATGGATTAACAATAAAAAAACCGTCCTGAAAAAAATAATAAAAAATTCTACCTTCATGTTTCTTAACGACGCGGAAGCCAGGCTTTTATCCGGGGAGAAAAACATCATAAAGGCCGGTAAATATATCGTGTCGCTGGGGGCCGAATACTGTGTCATAAAAAAAGGGGAGCACGGCGCTATCGTATTCGACAAAAAAGGTCCCGTAACCGCTTCGACCGCCTGTCTTTTGGAAGAGGTATGCGATCCGACGGGCGCGGGTGACAGCTTCGCGGGTGGTTTTATGGGACATTTGGCAAGATCGGAAAAAATAAATACGATGACCATAAAAAACGCCGTAACACATGCTACCGTAATGGCCTCGTTCGCGGTGGAGAACTTCAGCGTAAACAGGTTTATAGGGCTGAAAAATAAAGAAATAGCAAAAAGATTAAAAGAGTACAATAAGATTTGCCGTTAAATCGCATAAGACCGGGGGGGGTGCCGGTAAAGGCAAAATAAGAATTTGCGGGTGTAGTTCAATGGCAGAACACGAGCTTCCCAAGCTCGCGGCGGGGGTTCGATTCCCCTCACCCGCTCCGTTAGTTAACAGTTAATAGTTTATAACTGCCGGTAAAAATCTTAACGTTTCTTGTATCGAACCCAAAAAGGGGATTTTAAGGGGAAAGATAGTTTTCCCTTATCGGCGTAAATCGCTTAATACGGAAGAAGGAAGCAAGGATGTCTTATCAAAGATCTCAGATACTTGATTATCTTGTTCGACGAATAAATTCCTTTGCGGAAGGATACAGGCAGAACATAGCCATAATAGGAGAGCCCTGCATCGGAAAAACCTCTCTCATAAAAGACCTGTTTGATTCCGAAAATTTAAAGAAAGACAATATAATACCCATTTACCTCGATGTAAAAATAGAACCTTTCAGGTTCTGCGCCAAAAGATTCATAAAGTCCACGGTCTATCAGCTGCTGAAGTCAGACCCCTCGATAGCTATGCCGCGCGAAAGCGTCCTGTTAATGGACGATCTGAAACGAGATTACCCGAAAACAGCCGAAACATGTCTCAGGGTACTCAGCGACATAGAAAAAAACAGACATGACGAGGCTTATTCGTATATGATGGACATTCCATCCGCCATACTGGAGGAGACCGGAAAGCGCTGTGTAATCATTCTGGACGAATTCCATAACCTCGAAAATTTTACGCTCAAGCACCCTTTCGGCACTTTAGCGAAAAAAATAATGATACAGAAAGACGCCATGTATCTCCTGATAAGCTCCAAACACACGGTCTCTCAACGTATTATAAGCGAGAAACTCTCGATGTTGTTCGGAAATTTCGCGAAAATCATACTCCCGGCTTTCGATCCCTCCATGGCCAGGGATTTTTTTCAGGATAACGTAAAATCGGTCAGCTTACCTCGGATATATCTGGACTTTCTCGTATCTTTCCTTTCCAACAAACCTTTCTACATAAGGATAATCTGCGAGGAAATCGACAGGGCGGTATTTTCCGGAAAAAGCAAACCGGACGACTATCCGGCATTGATAGAAAACGCCCTTACGGAATCTCTTTTTAAAAAAACAGGTGTTATAAACCAGCTTTTTTTCGGTTCGCTGCTTAAAATATCAGAGGGTAAGCTTTTATCCAGGAGCGTATCCGTACTTCTGTCACTGTCTTCGGAAAACAAAAAACAGGCCGATATAGCCAAATCTTCGGGTTTACAGCCCCGGGATATCTCAAAGATTCTTAATAAACTTATAGAGATGGACATTCTCGTAAAAAACGGCTCTTTCTGCCGATTCAGGGAGAAGTTATTCAGTTTCTGGCTGCACTCCGTTTACTTGAAAAGGATATCTTCTTTCAGCATCGACGAATCCATGGAAGAGGAGGGATTCAGAAAGGATATATCATCGAAGATGCAGGCTTTTACGGGAGAATTCGAAAAAGAACTTTCATTGAGGGTCATGGAGTTGTTCAGGCTCTTCGGTAACGACGTTATACAGTTAAACGGAAAAAAACATAAGTTCATATCCTTCGACAACGTATACAAATCCGAACCTGTTCTGGACAACAGCGCAAGCATAATAGCCCTCAGCGGAAAAACAAAATGGCTTTTTACGCTGAAAAACGAGCATGTCAGCCAGACCGACGTAACCGAACTGGCAAAACGGGCAAAAGCCGGAAAGGGCGCAGACAGGATAAACCGCAACGTAATCATAACTCTCGGCGGTATCAACGAAAACGCGTATCTA
>CAZEGO010000072.1:0-3983 GCA_964511955.1 uncultured Planctomycetia bacterium
TATATGAAAGAAATCAGGGATTTCGCATTGAGTTTAGCTTTGGGATTGAATATACTTGGGTTTATTTTATTCCTGCGAGGCAGGGATCATTACATATTTTTTACTTTTATCGGTTCGGCGGTCCTGGTGGCGGGTTTAGTCTGCCCTTTTATTCTGATTCCGCTCAAGAAAGGACTTGACTGCTTTATTAAGGCGCTCGGCAGAACCATAAGCTTCGTAACCATGCTGCTGGCTTTCTACCTGGTATTTACTCCCGTAGCTTTTATTCTAAGACTTATGAGGAAAGACTTGCTGGAAAGAGCCATTGACAGGAAAACACAAAGCTATTGGAATGAAAGAGAGGTTAAGGAGGCCTCTTTGGAATCGTATGAACGGATGGGGTGAGGTCATATATCTCTTCAAATTAAATCTCCAAAGGGTTTTCAGGGAAAAAGACACCATGAAAAGCCTTGTAATGAAGAGCCTGAAAAACAGATACGCAGGGACTTTTCTGGGGTTCGGCTGGTCTATATTGAATCCCATTCTTCTGGCGCTGGTGATAAGCTTCGTCTTTACTCATATTTTCAGAACGGATAAACCCAACTTTACGTCTTTTGTGTTGAGCGGTATGCTGCCGTGGTTCTTTTTCGCCTCATCAATCAACGAGTCCAGCATGTCGATACTTAACGGCTCGAACCTTCTGAGCCAGTTTTCCATACCCAGGGATTTTTTCCCCATTGCGGTTACCCTGTCTAATTTTATAATATTTCTTACCGGCCTCGGTATATTGATACCCTTTTTCCTGCTGCTGAACCCGGAACTTCTAAAGACTATTTTGCTTTTGCCCGTTGTTTTGACGCTATATTTCTTTTTTACGGTCGGTTTTTCCCTTATCAGCGCGAGCATCAACGTCATATTCAGGGACCTGTCACACATATTAAACATCGGCCTTATGTTATGGATGTGGGTAACGCCTATTTTTTACTCGGTGGAAAAAATACCGCCGCCTTACAATAAAATAATGATGCTTAATCCGGTTGTACCGTTCAGTTACATGTTTCACGGACTTCTTTACGATAATAATGTTTTGATGTGGCCGTATTTCTTGTGGGTTTTAGCGGCGTCTTCCGCGTTTTTTACGGCCGGATATCTTTTGTTTGTTAAGCTCGAGAATACCGTAGTAAAAAGGATGTAAGCGATGACCGACGAAAAAACAGCCCTGCAGTTTAAAGACGTATGGGAAAAGTATTTGATCAGGTATATTATAGACGGTAAACCCAGGACGGAAGAATTATGGGCCCTGAAAGGCGCGGACTTCAGAGTCGATAAGAAAGAGGGCGTAGCTATAGTGGGCGAAAACGGAGCGGGAAAGACTACTATATTAAAACTGATATCCGGCATATTGAAGCCTGACAAGGGCGATATTTTCATAAACGGGAGGGTTTCGGGGCTGCTCGATCTCGGGGCCGGTTTCCAGCATGAATTGACCGGCAGGCAGAACATTTATCTGAACGCTGCGCTCTTCGGGCTGAAAAAAGAAGAGATAGACTCGAAGTTTGACGAAATAGCCGAATTTTCGGGCCTCGGTAAGTTTATTGACGCAACCTGTAACAGTCTGTCCCAGGGTATGTTCGTCCGGCTGGCTTTCAGCCTGGCCATACACATAGATCCCGATATCATAGTAATCGACGACACCCTTGCCGTCGGTGACGCCGAGTACCAAAAAAAATGTATCAAAAAAATATTCGAACTCCGAGACCAGGAAAAAACCGTAGTCCTGGTGACGCATGATTTGAACACCGCAAGCCGCCTTTGCCAGCGGGGCATATTCCTTAAAGACGGAAGGATTATACGCGATTCTTCTTTTAAAAAGATAGCTGCTTCTTATATGCAGACCGTGGGAGCTAAAAAGGGAGTTTCCCTTATTCGTGACGACGACTTTACGGTGATCTTTAACAACGGACAATTGGGCCTTAACGCAAAAGGCATCCCTCTGACCAGGCATTTAGGCGGATACGTGTCTTTCGGGACAGGTACCAAAGAACACTTTTCGAACGAATATTTATGGAGGGTGGAGAGCGAAGAACCTTACAGAATAATAGCCAGGGGAGAACATCTCGCCGTTCCGATTTATCAGAGATGGGATATAGCTTACGAACCGGAGAAAGGTATCATAAACTGGACAGTTGAGTTGTCCTCGAACGAAGAAGTCGCCATAAGGGGAGAGTCGGTCTCTCTTGTACTCGGAGAGGAATACAACGAGTGGCAGGATATAGAAAAGAACGGTTTTTTCCCTGATTTTGTTTCCGAGACCGGACAGTCCCAGAGTGTTTTTCCGGCCGGATACGAATGCAAGGGCCATCTGGCTTTTTCGAGCAGCGCGAGCAGGGAAGATGAGCATTTACCGGCATTGCTTGTAGAAACCGGGCAAGAGAACCGTTCGGTTAACGCGCTGAATGCCCCGCCGGAGATAAGAGGCAGAATAGCGCAGATTAAAGACGGATGTTTTCAGGATAATTCCATACCAGGCTCCACCAAAAAAGTTTTCAGGGGGCGCATTCGGGTATTTAGAAAAAAAGACGGCCTGGCCGGGTTTTTTGACGAACTGCGGGATAAAAAAAGCATACGAAAAGGTTCGCTGAGCGTACGTCTGCTCAACAACAAGGTAAGGATGTTTCACGGCGACGCGGAATTGACTGCCGGACGGGGCATAGAGAGTTCTTTTCTGTTGAGAGATAAATGGTGTAATTCCTACGAGGCGGAAGTACACATAAGAGACATAAAAGAAGACAGCATGAAACTGGAATTTATCTGGACGGCTTTCGACGTCAGAGAGGTATGGCATATACGGATGAACTCGGGATCGGAGGCTTTCTTCAGAATAGAGCTTATTTCCGGATCGGCAGTGAAATTAAGAAAGAGCGTTTTTGTCCTGCCCTGCTCTCCGGAATATAAAGAATGGGCCGGTATATCGGAATCCGGCGATTTCAACGACGATTCCGGCCCGTCCCCTTTCTCGCAAAAAGGAGACCTTTACGCCAGCCCTATAATTGCCGTCAGAAACGCCCTCGTCGCCGGCAGGTCATTACCGGGAATATTGCTGGAGAAGAAAACAAAACGCGCAGACTCGGAGCTTTTTAAAATAGAAAAAACAGAAGACGGAACCAAGCTTTTAAAAAACGAGAGTCCCGCCGGGACTTTTGCACACGAAGGGAATACCGTTCTATACAGCGGCATAATACGTTTAGTTGAGAATTATGTCGAAATAGACGGCATATTAGAAGAAGCCCGACGCCGAAAAGAAGAGCTCGCCAGAAAAAAAGAAGTCGAGTACAGAAGAAACCGCACGATAAAAAGCGGCTCCTATTCGGCATTCGTGGACGAGAAGAACAAAAAAGTTCATTTTTCGCATAACGAGATCCCCCTGACCAAAGATTCCGGCCTTGACTCCACCTTCTACGCCGAAGACCGCTGGCGTCACTCATCCGGAGCGACCTGGAAGGCGGAGAAGGCTTCGGAGGATTCCATAACCCTTAACCTGAGCTGGCCCGGGGCAAAGGAAATAAAACAATCTCTGAGCATAAAACTGAAAGATAAAAACCTTACCCTGGAAAGCGGCATCGCCTCTTCCCGGATAGACATATCCGGCTTCCGCCAGTCAATCGTGCTGCGGGAGGAATATTCAAAGGCCTTCTACGAGGACTCGGTCATAACTCTTCCCAAAGACTTCAAGGCGCAGGAATTCAGGTTCGGGGACAACATCGCACCTTCATACATAGGCTTAAAACCCGAAAAAGGCCTTCCGGCCGTGATAGTCAAATCCCCGGGCGCGAACCTGAACCTCCGCAACTCGGACACCATAGTAAAGGCAAGAAAAGTCGACATAGAGACCACAAAATCAAACCTCGCGGTCTCTTTAGAACTGGTGGAGGAATTAAGCAAGATAGAATCCTCCATAGAAGAAGCCCGACGCCGAAAAGAAGAGCTCGCCAGAAAAAAAGAAG
>CAZEGO010000072.1:4083-7165 GCA_964511955.1 uncultured Planctomycetia bacterium
TCCTCCATAGAAGAAGCCCGACGCCGAAAAGAAGAGCTCGCCAGAAAAAAAGAAGCCGAGTACAGAGACAGCCGTACCGTAAAAAAAGGAAATTATAGGTTATTTATAGACGAGGAGGAAAGAAAAGTTTGCCTGTATCATAAAGAGAGGCTTCTCACAAAGGATTCCGGGTTCGAGACTTCCTTTTACGCGGACGGCCGCTGGCATCACTCATCCGGAGCCACCTGGCAAGCCAGGAAGGCTGCCGCAGCTTCTCTTTCTCTGGACCTTATATGGTCGGGAGTAAAAATAAAGCAGGTCTTCGGCTTTATTAAACAAAAAAACTCTTTCAGGCTGAATGTACGTACTAACGGCCCTGAAAAGGGAACCGATTTGAATATTTCCGGATTCCGGCAGTCGCTGGTATTCAGCAGGGCTTACTCAAGCGGATTTTACGAGGACCGTCTTATAAAGCTTCCCCGCGATTTTAAGGCTCAGGAACTAAGGTTTTACGAAGAGAATATTCTGCCGTCATACATAGGTATGAAACCCGGAAAAGGCCTTCCCGCCTTGATTTTAAAATCTAAAGGGTCTGATCTGCACCTTCGGAATTCGGATACCGTAATAAAAGCCAGGAAAATCGACATAGAAAGAAGCGCAATCAGAGGCAATGTCACGATCGACCTGGTCAGCGACCTGAAATCCATAGACAATTATATTTTAAAAAGGAGAAGGGCCGCCGAGAACAAGAAAAAGAAAGAGGAAAAGCGGTTGAAAGCGCAGGCGCGCAAGGAAAAAGAGGAGAAAAAGAAAAGCGCAGAACCTTCCGTGAGCGCCATAAAGAAAGGCGCTTTTAAGATCGTTATCGGCGACGACGATAAGAAACTCCTGTTGTATCATAAAAATCGCCTTTTAACAAAGCAAACAGGGATAGATTCTATTTTTTACGGCCCGTACAGGAGATACCACTCTTCGGGCGCGAAATGGGAATCAAAAAAAATTTCAAACTGTGCGATAGAGCTGGCTCTTATCTGGGAAGACTTTAGGGCTATACAGATTTTTAAGCTAAAGAAGAGAAAAAAATCTATCCTGATAGACGTATCGGTTGAATGCGATAATTCTTCCGAGGGGTTAGACGGTTTTCGCTGTTCCCTGTTTGTCAGCGATTTGTACAATGAAGCATTTTTCAGGGACTCGGTTATCCCGCTTAGCGATGATTTTAAAGCTCAGGATTTTGAGCTGCCCGCCGGTTCCGGCCCGGACCGCGTGGGCCTCATACCGCGCAAAGATTTTCCCGCGTTGACAGCGCGAGTCAATAACGGCGAACTAAACGTCTCAAACACGGACGCCATGGTCAAGGCCAGGATTATAAGCGTGAATACCACGGAGTCCTCATGCGGTTTTTTCCTCGAGGCCGAAACGGATCTGAAAAAAATAGCCCGCTCTATAGAATCGGAAAGGTCCGCGAGGATCAGGTATGAGAAGAAAAAAGACGAGATATACACCAGAGAGAGGACCGTGAAATCGGGAGATTACAGTTTATTCGTAGACGAGTCGAAAAAGAGAGTGGTGATATCGCACGGGACCCTGACCATAACTAAGGATTCGGGTCTGGAATCGACTTTTTACTCTGACGGCAGATGGATGTATTCGCGCGGCGCTGTATGGTCGGTTAACAGGATTTCGGAAAATTGCCTGGAAATCAAATTCAAATGGCCGGGATACCCAAAAACCCGGCAATCGACTAAAATAACAGTCGGAAAGGAAGGGATAAAAATCAAAAGCGATTTGACTCTGGGAGACTCCAAGGCTTCGGGGTTAAAGCATTTCCTTGTCATAAGAGACGATTACACCGAGTCATTTTTTAATGACCTTACTATGAAACTGCCCGATGAGTTCAGGAACCAAAGATGCAACTTTCAGGGTAATCGCGTCCCTTATTACATAGGATTGAAGTCCGAATCGAATTTACCGATGTTAGTGGCAAAAGCAAGCGGCGGTATCTACATATGTAATTCGGATTCACTTCTGAAAGCCAGGCTGTTCGAGGCGGAAACACCGGGAAGATCTTTGGAGATATCGCTGGCGGTACTCGAAGAGTCCGCGGACGTGGACGTTACAGTGCTCGGAAAGAACCCGGAAGACCTACTTACTTTAAAAAAACGCGATATAAAAATGTCCCTTGAAAGGTCGGGCTTCAGCGTTTATTATAAAAGTTTGCCCGTGGCCTTGAAAAATTTTATAGACACCACTTTCCACTATTACGGCAAAGACAGGAAAACGGAACTTGAAGGCCTTGAAATGAAAATACTCAGAAAGGCAGAGGATTCCGTAAAGTTAGTGCTCTTCAAGTGGGACAGTCCGGTAAGGCAGGTTTGGAGCATTTCGTTGGACGAAGACGGCATAGTTCTTGATATGAAATTGGATATAAGCAGAGATATTGTAATAAAAAACAGACAGGTCATGGTGAACTTCGACCATGTTTTTTCGTCATGGTTCACCGAAAACGAATGCGGGAAAATGGACGGCAGGTCGCTGGTAAAATCAGACGGCGTAACCACTGTACGTTTTGCCGTGCCGAATTCACGTATTATAGGAGCCAAATACAGAAAGAACGGGAAGGCGGTAGCCGTGATCCTGTACTGCTATACGGATAGCGATTATCTGGTGGATTGTTCCGTACGAGAGGGGCGGACGTCGTTAAGAGCTTTGGAAATAGAAGACGCCTCATCAATCGAATATAAGAAAGGGTTACACGATTTTTTTAAAGGCAAGATATATATAGCAGGATCCGAAGAGGGCCTTTTTAAAATAACCGGGAAACGGGAGAAAATAAAGACTGCCCCCGGTAAGCGCCTGGGATTCGGTTTTTTTAAAGGCAGCGGCAATCTCTATAAAAACGGAAAGAAGCTAACTACCGGTCTGGGATTATACACGGCCGTGTTGGCCGAAGGCCGTTGGATGGATTCTACTCAGGCAAAGTGGCATTTGGTCAGAGAAGACCGAAAAAGCCTGAAATTAAAGGGAAGCTGGGCATGGATACCCGTGTATCAGGAATGGGATATAAGCTTAAACGAACATGGAACGATGCGCTGGAAAATCA
>CAZEGO010000072.1:7175-7593 GCA_964511955.1 uncultured Planctomycetia bacterium
TTAAATCATCTCTGAGCCACTCTTGCTCAATGCAATCAAAACCGGCAGATACGGAAAAATCGGGCTGACAGCCATTCAGGCTAATTTAATGCTCGACGAATCTTTCGGAAGATGGGAGATACCCGGCATTGCCAAAGGAGTGTTTCCGATTGATTTTGAAGATCTGGGTGCTAACGATGCCTGGGTAAGACTGTTCTACTGTTCTGCGGCTCGCAATCGCATAAATATTAAAAACAAACACTCGGAAATATCCTTCAGTCCCGATGTCGCCTCGAAATCAAAACACATGAAAGTCGTAGTAGAGAACGCCGATTCGTTTTACAGAGGAAGGGTGCTGCAGTGCAGGGATATAGACCCGGGAAAAGAAGAGACTATAAAGCTGGCAGTGCAAGCGAAGGGGGTGTGATATGTCGAAAAA
>CAZEGO010000073.1:0-7491 GCA_964511955.1 uncultured Planctomycetia bacterium
GCTGGGGGATGCGTATAGAGGCCACCGTAAAATACGCCAAAGAAAACGGATACGGAGCTTTTACTACGACGCTGTTGATAAGCCCTTATCAGGATCACGATACCATCAAAGGTATTTGCGAGAAACAGGCTCGGGAGAACGGCTTGGAATTTTATTATTACGATTTCAGAGAAGGATTCAGGGAATCCCAACACCGGGCCAGAGAGAACGATATATACAGACAAAAATATTGCGGCTGTGTCTTTTCGGAGCTGGAGCGCGTAAAAATATAAACTAAAAACCAACCATGTCCCACGCCGGGGTGGCCCATGGTTGGTTTGAGATTTCGTATAATGGGTAGCATAGGGAAGCTTTTTATTATTATTGGGGGGATTCTTGTTGTGTTAGGTGTTGTTTTGTCTTTTTTCAACAGGATACCCTGGATAGGTAAATTGCCCGGAGACATATTGATAAAAAAAGAGAACTTCACTTTTTACTTTCCCTTAACCACTTCTATAATCCTGAGCGCAATTCTTTCCTTTTTCCTTTTTCTCATAGGCCGCGGAAGATGATAAAAAAAATACTTTATTTTATTGTATTTCTGTCTGTAAGCGTCGTTTTTGTATGCGGGGCCGGCGCGATGGGGGGTCACCCCCAAAGCTCTGGTATATCAGTGAGGGTCTTAATCGTGAAGGAGTCTAAAGGCATCGATCTGATGATAAGGGGCGATTATATGATGGCGGATTTTGAATCGGCTGAGGTGTTTAAAGAGGATAGGAATCTGCGGGAAACAACTCTGACCCCGGAGCGGGTAAATTCAAAAGGACTTACCGTGTTGCCCGGAAGACGTTGCCGTGTTTACGTAAACGGCAGGCAATTCAGAGGAAAGATCGATTTTATAAAGTCCGCGGACGGGAAAAAATTATTCGCGGTTAATCATGTAGATCTTGAGGATTATCTTTACGGTGTCTTATACCATGAAGTCTCCCATAAATGGCCTTTCGATGTATTAAAGGCACAGGCTATAGCCGCCAGGACTTACGCGTTGTATCAAAAAATGACCGTAAAAGGTAAATATTACGACCTTACTTCTGATATATATTCGCAGGTTTACGGCGGAAAAACCTCCGAGACCTGGAAGATTAGACGCGCCGTAAATCTGACGCGGGGCAAGGTTTTGCTCTGTGAGGGAAAGATATTTCCGAGCTACTACCACGCTACGTGCGGAGGCATGACTTCGGATGCCTACAGCATCTGGAATATAAACGTCCCCGCTCTTACCGGAACGAAATGCGGGTTTTGCGGGTTTTCGCCGCACTATAGATGGAAAAAAGATATGTCTTTCGCGGATATAGGGAAAGCCCTGAGAAAAGAGGGATACGACATAGAACCCGTAAGCATAGAAATATTGGAGCGCGACAAAACGGGGAGAATACTGAAGCTCAGTATAAAAGGAAAAAGACGGGAAACGGAAATGAGCGGCAATAGATTCAGGCTTATAATAGGGCCTAACGCTCTGAGGAGCGCGCATTTCCGATGCGAGTCCGAAGGAAGCTATATAACCTTCATAGGCAGAGGCTGGGGGCATGGCGTAGGCATGTGCCAGTGGGGCGCTTATGGGATGGCCAGGAAAGGTTGGAAAGTCGAGGATATACTCAGGCATTATTATCCGGGAGCGGAGATAGTTGCTATAGAGACAAGAGACCAGGGACATGAGACAAGGGAATAAGATTTTACAATTAAAAGAGTTTGATTATAAATTGCCGTCGCAATTAATCGCTCAATATCCCTCTGAAAAAAGAGATGAATCGCGGCTTCTTGTTTTGCGTAGAGATAGCCGTAGGATAGAGCATAGAATTTTTAAAGACATAGTGCAATATTTTCAAAAAGACGATCTATTGGTGCTTAACGATACAAAGGTTATTCCCGCCAGAATTTTCGGCAGAAAAGAGTCAGGGGGGAAAGTTGAGATATTAATTTTAAATGTTCAAGGCTCAAGCCTCAAGGTTCAAGGCAAAGAATTTGAAGTTTTGGTTAGGCCCGGAAGAGGCTGTAAAGTCGGGACCCGATTAATTTTCGGAGACGGAAAATTGACCGCGGGAATTACACGCGTAGAAGAAGGTAGGAGATTTTTAAGGTTTGACTGTAACGGCAAACTCGAAGGATTATTGGAAAGATTGGGCAAAATGCCTCTGCCTCCATACGTAAAGAGAGAAGCTTTTGATTCGGATAAAGACAGGTATCAGACGGTTTACGCCGAAAAGAAAGGAGCCGTAGCGGCTCCTACCGCGGGCCTGCATTTTACCGACAATATCTTAAAGAAAATATCCGAAAAAGGCGTGGATATAGAGTATGTAACCCTGCATGTGGGTCACGGAACTTTCAGGCCGGTGAAATGCGAGGATATAAGTGAGCATAAAATGCACAAAGAATATTTTGAGATAGAAAAAGCCGTTGTGGATAAAATAGACGGTAACAAAGGCAGGACTGTAGCGGTGGGCACCACGACGAGCAGAGTGCTGGAGACGGTTTTTGGGGACAAGGGACAAGGGGCACGGGACACGGGAAAAGCTTTAAAAGATTCTACTAATTTATTTATTTATCCGGGGTATAATTTTAAAGTCGTTGACGTCCTTCTTACTAATTTTCATCTGCCGAAGAGTACGCTTCTTATGCTGGTAAGCGCTTTTTGCGGCAGGGAGTTATTGTTTAACGCCTATCAAGAGGCTATAAGAGAAAAGTACAGGTTCTATTCATACGGGGATGCGATGTTAATTATTTAGAGACAGGAAACCTGCGTGCGGGCAGGCAGGCATGCAACATGAGATATGGGGTATATTTTCTTGTTCCTTGTCTCGTGTCCCATGTCGCTAATATATGTTCAAAATTACACATAAAGATAAAAATACAAACGCAAGGACCGGAGTTATTACTACTCCTCACGGGGATATAGAAACCCCTGTCTTTATGCCTGTCGGAACTCAGGCTACCGTTAAGGCGCTTTCCTGTGAGGAAGTCGAATATTGCGGTGCACAGGTAATACTCGGTAACACCTATCATCTTTATCTGAGGCCCGGCATGGATATTATAAAAAACGCCGAAGGACTTCATGAATTTATGTCATGGAAAAAGCCCATATTGACCGACAGCGGAGGTTTTCAGGTTTTTAGTCTCGCCACTTTAATGAGCTTAAAAGAAGAAGGCGTTGAGTTCAGGTCCCACATAGACGGTTCAAAGCATCTTTTGAAACCGGAGGACGTCATAAAGATACAGTGCGAATTGGGAAGCGACATAATGATGCCCCTGGATGAATGTCTTCATTATCCATGCCCAAAGGATAAAGCAGAGCGATCATTGGCACTTACCAATAGATGGGCCAAACGCTCAAAGCAGAACTTTGAGCGGCTCAAGGTTGAAGGCTCAAGGCTGAAGGTATTTGCCTCGAGCCTCGAGCCTCGAGCATCGAGCCTTTTATTTGGCATCGTCCAGGGAAGCACTTATCCTGATTTGCGCAGGAGGGCAGCCGGAGAGCTTGTTGCTATGGATTTTGACGGCTATTCCATAGGGGGTTTGAGCGTGGGGGAGCCCAAAGAACTTATGTTTGAGATGATAGACTCCTGCATCGGATACTTACCGGAAAATAAACCTCGTTACGCTATGGGCGTAGGCATGCCGCACGATTTTTTTGGAGCGATAGAAAGAGGAGTGGATATGTTCGATTGCGTAGTTCCTACCCGCAACGCCAGGAACGGATGCGCCTACACGAACGAAGGAAAAATAATAATCAGAAACAGCAGATACTCGAAAGATCTCAGGCCCCTCAGCGAAAGCTGTGAATGTGCGGTTTGCAGGAAATACTCACGTTCGTATATAAGACATCTGTTCAACACGGAAGAGATATTGGGTTTACGACTTACTTCTTTACATAACGTGTATTTTTATGTAAACTTATTAAGAAGAATTCGTGAAGCAATCAAGAGCGGGATGTTCTTGGATCTCAAAAGGGAATTTCAGGAAAAAGAATTTTAAACAAATGATAAGCAATAAGAGACAAGGGTTAACAAAAATTTTCTAACTATTCCCTGCTCCCTATTTCTTATCGCTAAAACCGGAGGTTTTTATGAATCCTAACGCAGCCAGCGCGCCTAACGCCATAGCCAGCTTTATGCCGATTATACTTATATTTGGTATATTTTATTTTCTTTTGATACGGCCTCAGCAGAAAAAACAGAAAGAACACGAAAAGATGCTGACGGAGCTAAAGAAAAACGACGAGGTGGTTACCAACGGCGGTATACACGGCACCATAACGAATGTGAAAGATGCTACCGTTACGCTTAAAATCGACGAAAGCGTAAAGATAGAGATAAATAAAAGTTCCGTAGTGCACGTGAAGAAAAGCAGGTAAAAAACGGAGGAAAGATGACAAAAAACCTACAGTGGAGAGTTTTAGTCGCTCTGGGGGTGGTGTTTTTTTCTCTCGCAGGTATGTTGCCCCTGAAAGAAAAAATAAACCTGGGCCTGGATTTACAGGGAGGCATGCACCTTGTCCTTAAGGTGGATACGGATAAGGTGCCCGAGGAGGCCAGGGAGGATGCGCCTAACCGGGCGCTTGAGATAATACGCAACCGAATCGACCAGTTCGGCGTAAGGGAACCTTTGATACAGAGACAGGGTAAAAACGCCATAATAGTCCAGCTTCCGGGTGTGACCGACAGGGACAGGGCAATAGATCTTATAGGAAAGACCGCTCTGTTGGAATTCAAACTGGTTGAGGACGATCCTGACCTGAACACTCAGGCAAGAGAAGGCAACATCCCGGAGGGTTATGAGCTGAAAAAGGTCGAAGATGAAAGCCTCCTTTTGCGCGAAGACGCTGTCTTAACGGGCGATACCCTTGTCGATGCCAAAGTCGATTTTAACCAATCCAGGTTTAACGAGCCCTATGTTTCACTGGAGTTTAACTCGAAAGGCGCCGCTTTGTTTTCCGAAATAACCGGTCAGAATGTGGGAGAACGGCTTGCGATTGTTCTGGACGAAAAAGTGCATTCGGCCCCGCGAATCAATGAAAAGATACCCTCGGGTAAAGCCAGCATCACAGGCAGGTTTACCAGCGAAGAGGCCGGGGACCTGGCTATTGTATTGCGCGCCGGAGCTCTGCCCGCCCCTATTTATATAGAAGAAGAAAGGACCGTGGGCGCGCTTCTCGGACGCGATTCCATAGAAAGCGGCATAAGAGCATCGCTTATAGGCGTATTGCTTGTGCTGGGATTTATGCTTATTTATTATCTTTTCGCCGGTATCGTGGCCAGCATAGCCATGCTTTTGAATTTTCTCATAGTATTGGGCGCTTTGGGCTGGCTTCAAACCACTCTTACTCTCCCGGGCATTGCGGGTTTGATTCTCGTGATAGGTATGGCCGTTGATGCCAACGTACTAATTTATGAGCGCATAAGGGAGGAGCTTAAAACAGGCAAACATATTCGCAGTGCCGTTGCCGCGGGCTACAATAAAGCTTTCACCGCCATCCTGGATTCGAACGTGACGACGCTTATAGCCGCGGCTCTATTATTTAAATTCGGTACCGGGCCCATAAGAGGTTTTGGGGTAACGCTTTCCATAGGTATACTCGCCAGCATGTTTACGGCTATATTTGTTACACGTATAATATTCGACCTCGTTACTGCCAACAAAAAATTCCAACGACTTCCCATGCTGCAGTTTTTTAAAAAGAGCAACATCGATTTTATAGGCAAAAGATGGATCGCCTTTGTCGTTTCTATTGTGGTGGTGATAGGCGGTATGGCGATATTTTTCTCAAGGGGCGAAAAAGCTTACGGTATAGATTTTACCGGGGGGCAGATGCAGGAATATGCCTTCTCCGAGCCTGTAAAAATTGAAAGGGTCAGGGATGCACTTTCAAAACTCGGGATAAAAGATGCTAACATACAGAGCCTGGACGGCAATAGGCAGGTTTTGATAAAGACGGCGGACGAGTCGGTGTCGAAGATAACCGAAGGGCTCAGGGAAGAGTTCAGGGACAACCCCGGCGAGATAATGAGGGTTGAGAAGGTCGGCCCGTCCATAGGGAGACACCTGAGGAAAAGCGCCAGACTGGCTGTTTTGTGGAGCATTATAGGCATTCTTATATACGTTGGCTTCAGGTTTAAAAACCTCGCTTTTGCCACTGCCGGCGTCATAGCTCTTTTCCACGACGTCTTTGTAGCGATGGGCTTTCTGGCGCTTATGGGCAAGGAGCTTAGTATTACCATAGTAGCGGCAATTTTGACCATAGCCGGCTACTCCATAAACGATACCATAGTAATATACGACAGGATAAGAGAGAATCTTAAGCTATACCGCAAAGCAAGTATGAAAGAGATTATAAACATGAGCGTGAACCAGACTCTTTCCAGGACTATTCTTACGACCGTTACCACTCTTCTGGCTGTAACGTCGATTTTTCTTTTTGGTGGGGAGGTTTTGAGAGATTTCTCTTTTGCTTTGCTTGTGGGTATAGTTTCCGGTATATACTCCACTATTTATATAGCCTCTCCTCTTGTCATGTTCTGGTACGCTAAAAGAGTCAGGAGATAGATGGATAATTTTACCAGGGTAAAGCGTATATTATTCGGCGTACTTCTTCTTAACTGGTTGGTAGCGTTCAGTAAAATTATATATGGTTTTTTTACAAATTGTGCGTCGATGAGCGCTGACGGTTTTCATTCGTTCGGGGACGGCGCTTCCAATCTTATAGGTCTTATAGGCATATACATGGCGTCAAGGCCGAAAGACGAGAGTCATCCCTACGGCCATAAGAAATTCGAGACCATGGCTACTCTGGGCATAGCCGGGATACTATTTTTCGCGTCTTTCAATATTATCGCGAGATCCCTATCCAGGATTTTCTATCCGGAAGTTCCGGACGTCACAGTATATAGTTTTGCGGTAATGATCATAACTATCGCCATTAATTTTTTTGTAATGAAGTTCGAAAAAAGAGCGGGCGAAACCCTATCAAGCGATATACTTATTTGCGATTCCATGCACACCAGAAGCGATATATTGGCTTCCGTGGTAGTGATAGGTACGCTCATATCCATAAAAGCCGGGTTCCCTTTTATAGACACTATAGTGGCCTCGCTTATAGCGCTGTTTATAGCCAAAACGGCTTTGGACATACTTAAGAGAAGCTCAAACGTACTTTGTGACGCCAATGTTTTACCGAACGACCGCATAGCGAGCGTGCTCGGCGACTTCAGCGAAATAAAATCCGTGCATAACGTGCGGACACGGGGACGCGCGGATGATGTACACGTGGACCTGCATGCGGTTATAGACGGAAAAACACAAATAAGAGACGCTCACGAACTGACTCACAGAATAGAGGAGAGACTTAAAAACAGAATAAAAGGAATTACGGACGTTATTGTACATTTGGAGCCGACTAAATGAAGATATGGAACATTAAGGCCATAGAGGGTTTATGCCGAAACGTCACGGCGCGCAAGC
>CAZEGO010000074.1:0-7422 GCA_964511955.1 uncultured Planctomycetia bacterium
CCAATCGTTCGAGAACGAGGGGCCCGTCAAACCTTATAGAGTGATTGCTTATGCAGGCTTTTGCGGAGTTATAATCATTATCAAGCCCGGAAAGCTCATGTGAAGACAAACTATCTTTTATCGCCTCTTTTTCTCCATCAAGATATTCTATCAATTTCTTCGCGTCTATAATTTCCTGCGCTTTATCCCGGAAATGTATAATAGAAGTGGCTAAATGTCTCGGAATGTTTAAATACCAAATCAGGTCTTCTGCGGTAACGTTGTTATCGTTTATATTTATACTGGCTACCGGACCGCTATCTTTTTTAGCATTGAATATATAACCGAACATAACATCCCTTTTGGAGGGATGATCCACAGCCCACGAATGCTGCGCCGCTATATCTCCTACAGCCGGAACTTCAGTCTGGTATCTTTCACTGCTCAAAAAAGCGTCTTTTTCTCTTCTGGTCCTTCCCCCGTCATCGTGAATCATTATGCCGTGCTCAAGCTCCGGCTCTATAGCCAGTCTACCGCTGCGGGTATAATCAAGAGCTTTGGCTATGTAAGTTGTAGTGGCTTCTCCTCCTCCGGTAAAGCTTAAAAACTTCACCTTTCTCTTGTGGTTAGGAGGTCCTCTTGAATCATATATGTCCAAGACAGGTACCCGCGGCCGAGGCAATTCTTCTCTGTGTAAAATACCCACGACCGTTTCTCTTATAGAATGGTTCGTAACAGCCGCACAAGCGAGTGCCTGCCCGAATGTTTTTAACTTGCTTTTTCCGGTTATATCTGTCTGTCTTTCAAAATTCCTTATAACGTCTTCCCTGCTCCCGGCATATGCCTTGATAATGCTGTCAATAAGAGCATCCGGATTTTTTCTGGCTTCCTTTAAATAGTTTTTGATATCTTCGGGATACAGATCGCTTTCTATCATATAATCCATCAGAACAAGCACGGTATTTTCGTCGGGAGTCTTGTTTAACACCTGCAAAAAGTCGCCTCTCTGCCTGTGGATAAGATTCTCTCTATACCGATCCTGGAAATCTTCCTTTAAAGAAAAATAAGAAATAGCTTTTTCAAGCCTTAAAATCAGTTCGTTAATAGCTCTTTCTTCGAGACTAAGCGCTCTTTTGGGCGAATCCTTACAACACGAGAGCTTCATAAATAATTTTCTGAATTCCATAGCCGCAAAGGGAGCGGAATCCAGCAAATCCAGGTCGACTACAATGAGATCGCCTTCGATTCTCAGATCGTCATATTTGCCTTTAAGAAATTTTATTCTTGGTTTATTGTTCCTGAGATAGGGCGAATAACGCGCTGCTTTATAATATTCCCACTCATACGCACTTTTTAATAAATCCGCCTCTTCTTCCTTGCCTTGCGATTTCAAATAAGACAAAGCCTCTTCAAGTACGTAAGACTTTGTCTGCATAGCGTATATCGCGGTAGCCGTGCCATCGTTTATCATTTTGACTGGAAGTCCAAAAAAATCGGATATCTCCTCGGGCAGTCTCAAAATATCCTGTCTGTAATTATTTTTGTACTCACCGTGTTCGGTAAGTCCGTTTATCAAAGGGCCCATACCGGTAGGTAATCCCTCGTTAACGGAAAGATTAACACTTAAACCCATCCCGTTAATGTCGCTATGCTTAAAACCCGATTCGGCAATGCCCTTTTTTATAATGTTCTCGATTTTATTTATGAGGCTTTTTGGGTCCTCTATTGATTCGGGGTCCCATCTTTCTCTATAAGTGTGGACAGTTTGACTGTCCTGCATTACTACCATTGATATAACAGTCTTTGATATGTCCACGCCCACATGGGTGGTAAAAGTATCCACCCCCGAATAATATGCCGCTCCTATCGCAGGGGCAAAGGCCACCATTTTGCCTTCTCTTCCTTCCGGACGTTCTATGGATATATTATTTATGTTAAAATTATTTTTTAAAGCCTGCTCGGCAATGCTTAACATATATTTACCTGATTCGCCTTCAACTATCTGACCAGTCACAACCACCCTATCCATTCTCAAAACCTCGTCCGTAGTCGCTACAAAGGCCGCCATATAATTGCCAAGTCTTCTAAAAAGCCTTTTAGCTTTATCGTCTCCTTCCGCATATAGGGACTGTATAAAAGAAATCTTCTCATCCTCGGACAGCTCTTCTTTAATCTGTATATTGTACCTTTCCACGGCAAGTCTTATTACAGCCCTGTTGGAAAGATACTGTTGAGCCGCCCCTTTTACTTTAGTGAAACTGTGAAGCTCGGCCCTCTCCGATAGATCTATCACGATATTACCTACTTCCGTCAAAAGAGTTGCCGCGGTATCTATAGGCTCGCCCTCTAAAGCATAACCCCCTCCTAAACCTGATCCGATAGCAAGCGCCAGAGTCCCACCCTGGATATTCCTGTCCGAAACGGAAATAGATTCTATCTCCTCCGCGGTAGCTCTTCTTATCTTGCACGACGGATTATCGTAGACAAGTTTAAAATAATTAAGCATAAGATGGTAACCTTTGGTTTTTTTACCGTCTGCGGGCGCGTTAAATTCCTGGATAAAAGCGTCATATATGTGTTCCGGGGCGTCAATATAAATATTTTCCGCTCCGTAAACAGCAGCCCTGTTATAAACATATATAGTCAAAGCTTCGGCCAATTTTTCTGTTTCGACCGGGTCTTCGGGTTTCGCCATGTTCAACATAAACTTTGTGTTACCTTTTTTACCCCTGTCAAAAACAACCGTAATAGGTACGGGATTCTCGGATACATTGTATACGGGCTCCAGCATGGTTGCCGGTTCAATTTCCGACAGAAAAGAACCCATACCCCTTTCCTCATCTTGGCTGAAATGAATCGCAGCGCCCTGTTTAGTCACGTTCTTAACTATCAGGGCTATTTGTTCCATTCGAGCGGGTTCAATCCCTTCAAAAGTAGCATTATTCAGCTCCGGAACCGCCTTGAATAACTTATCCAGGTCGTCAAGAGTTAATTCATGGGTCAGCAATAACCCTTTTCTGTCGTATTCCAGCAATCCTGCATCTTTCAAGCTTTTAACTTCATTATCAAAAGACGTGTCGGAAATCTTTCTTCTTTCTATTAAATCCGACCTCGATATCGGATTGTTTTCAAAATTAGAATTCTCTATCATAAATTTTAAAAGTTCGAGAGGGGACCCTTTGGTGTCCGAAGAAGCCACTTTTATTACGCCTTTTCCGGGCCTTATGTCGGCTATTGTTTTACCTTTAAAATCGTCCTTTTTAACGAGTTCGGCTTTTTCCCTCGTCAGCCTTATATATTTACCCTGCCGGCTTAAGCTGGACTTTACGTATATTATAAATTCATCTTTGGCCGGCAATCTCTTCACAGATATTTCGCATATTGAGTCCTTCCATCCGGTAAAATTTTTATCTGCTGCCAGAAAAGCAAGGCTTATCTTCTCTATCATGGGATCTATCAAATAAGCCTCTTCATCGCCGCCCCAGATGTCCGCCAGCTTACGTGCCATTTCATCGTTCCATACCCTGTTTATCCGGCCACAGGTACTCAGGGGAATCCTGAGGTTTCCCTCTATGTTCCTTGCCGTGTCGAAGAAATCGAGTTCTTCCATGAGTTCGCTGATAGGTTTTCTTTTGCCTGACAGAAGATATTTATAGTTTTCTTCGTCTATATCGCTGGATGAAAAAGGAGAGACCACGATATAAGAGTACTCATTTTCCCTTAAAAGCCGCGTAACTCCTTCCGTGTGGAATCCGCCGGAAATAAGAGCCGATACCCTGACTCCGCGACGCTTTATTTCTCCCATGGCGTTTTTGAACATGGCCATATCACGCTCTTTTACGGTTTTGTAAAAATCCTCTATTTCCTCAAGATGATAATCTATCAATTCGGGATCAAAATTTATATCCTTATCTATTTTGTATTTAGACATGGCGGGACGCAAGAAAGCTTCGAAAAAACCCACTTTATGCAACGGCTTGTTATTAATGTAATATTTAAACTGTTTATTTGTTATCTTAAGACTGAAGAAATTGTGCAGAAACCTTATGTTTCTTACCGCGCTTATAAGCGTCTTCTGTTCATCCGTATTTGCCAGTCTTTGTTTTATCTGATAAGTCAAATTATCTATTTCGGTAAAAAGGTCCATGCTGTTCAGGGAATTAACCTTGGTAAGATAATTTATGAAATTGTCCAGATTATTGTATTCGGAAAGTTTTTTGGGGGTGTATTTTTCAGCCATACCCCTGAGATAGGTGTAAAAAGAAAATGAGGAAATCTTTTGTTCCTTAAATAAATTGGCTCTGGCTATAAGTTCATTTAATTCGTCGCTTCTTTTGGCTCCAACCACAGCCTGAATATTAGTCAAGAGATTTTGCGATTCATTGATAACATTATTATTATTTATCGTTTTTTCCTGAATATTTGTCTCAACTAGAAGATTAATATTTTTATATTTATCGACCGGAAATTTTAAATCCTGCGCGAAGGAGTATAGATAATCAATATAATCCGTCGTTTTTATGTCTTCCCGCTCATATTCCGACTCTTTCTTCTCCAGCAGCATAAGTTTGGTAGAATAAACCTTAGGCTTTAAGTCTTTTAGTGCGCTGTTTATATCGGATATAAGTTTTTGAGATTCATCAGAATATCTCATAATTTTATTGAATTGTATGATATTTTTAAAATATATATCCTTATCCTCAACCCCCCATATGGGTAATTCCGGATACTTAGTTATTGACAGGTATTCCTCGCCTGTTAGTTCTCCGGATTTTACAAATAATTTCGCGGTTTTTTCTCTTATATCGGCGTCAGGAAAACTCGAAACGCTGGAGGTATCGACTTCTCCCTCAGCTCCTTCGGAACATATCAGAGAAAGGCCGTAATCTTCTATTAATAATTCCAATATTTCAGCCAAATTAAACTGGCCCTCGGGATTTGTGTGTAAGTCCTGTATATGAACAACAAGGCCTTTGGAAAGCGGATTAGACTTGTATACTTCGATTACGTTACCTAATTCGGAGGGTATATTAATCTCTGATATATCTTTTAAGTGGGATTGAACTATTTTTTTGGCTTGATTTTTATGGCCTGGAAGCGCTTGGTTTTTTTCCCCGTAAAACACCGAACGCTTCTTATTTAAGCGATCCTCGGTCTGAGTGCTTAATTTTTTATAATTTACCTTTTTGTTTTTGAATAATGACCTGCTGGAAGGATCGGCTAAGACAGTATTTGAAAAAACAAAACAGATAAGAGTCAAGATGCTGATTATCTTTCTAAGGTACATAAATGTCCTTTCGATGAAATAATTAGATCTATTCTTAGTGTTTTTAAATTAATTATAAAAGAATTAACCCCATTACAAGTTTATCATGATAACGCTTTCTTGTCAATGGAATCTTATATATTTTTACCCTATTTTTCGCGCAAAAGGTGGGGTAGTTTTTGATTTATTTCGTCTATTTTAATTTCCCAAATCGAACCGTCTATTCTGCTCTTGAGTTCTACAATACCCTTTTTCAATCCTCTTCCGCCTATTACTAAACAAAACGGGACACCGATTAGCTCTGAATCGTTAAACTTGACGCCTGCGCTTTCTTTTCTATCATCTATAATAATCTCTAACCCTATATCCTTTAGGTCGTTATAAATATTATCGGCTGTATTTTTTATTTCAGGATTATCGTAATTTAACGGGACAACACACAAATGAAAAGGTGCTATGTTAAATGGCCATATTATTCCCTTTTCATCGTTATAACGCTCAATCACAGCCGCTATTATCCTGTTTACTCCTATTCCGTAACAGCCCATGACTATAGGTTTAAGCTTGCCGTCTTCATCTAAAAACTCCGCTTTCATGGCCCCGGAATATTTGAGCCCTAACTTAAAGACATGGCCCATCTCTATGGCATGCTCTATCTTTATTGATTTACCGCACTTAGGACAAAAATCATCTTCGGTTATCATCCTTAAATCAGCCCAGTCATTAATCTTGAAATCTCTTTCAAGGTTTGTATTTATATAATGCTTATCTTTTTTGTTTGCCCCCGTGACGAAATTTGTCATATTCTTTATTGCGTTATCCGCTATTATTCTTAACTTAATACCTACCGGACCGGAAAAACCCAGAGGCCCTCCGGTAGATTGTTTTATAACGTCTCCCGGGGCCATTTCGAGTTTTGAGCATTTGAGATATTTTTTAATCTTGGCCTCGTTAGCTTCATGATCCCCCCTTATCAAAACAGCCACGGGCACATCATCGGCCAGATAAACAAGAGTCTTCACCATCTCAGAAGGTCTCTTTTTGAGAATCTCACCAACCTTCTCAATAGTAAAAACCTCAGGCGTATCCACTTCCTGAAGTTTTTCGGTTTTGCCATTGTCCCTTGCCTGCCTTGCCGGTAGGCAGGTCGCTTGCCCCTTGTCGCTAACTTTCGCAACCTCCATACTGGCCGCATATCCACAAGTCTCGCAATTCGCCAAAAGATCTTCCCCGCTTTCGGCCAGCATCATAAACTCATGGGATACATCACCTCCCATGATACCGGTATCAGCCTCGACCGGAAGGACATCCAAGCCACATCTTTCAAATATTGCCTTATAAGCCTCGTACATCTTGTTATAACTCTTGTCTAGTCCTTCATTGTCTCTGTCAAAACTATAGGCGTCCTTCATTATGAATTCCCTGCTTCTTATAATACCGAAGCGCGGACGCACTTCATCTCTGAATTTAGTCTGTATCTGGTATAGGGTCATGGGCATTTGACGGTATGAACGCACATGATTACGAACAAGATCGGTAATAACTTCCTCATGGGTAGGGCCGAATATCATTATCCGATTATGCCTGTCTTTGAACTTAATCAGATCCTCTCCCAGATCCTTATACCTGCCGGATTCATGCCATAACTCAACGGGCTGTAGTGAGGGCAGATAAAGCTCTATAGCCCCTTTTTTGTCCATCTCTTCTCTTATAATATTCTGGACTTTCTTCAACACCCTTAAACCGAGAGGCAGATAAATATAGGAGCCGGAGGCCAGTTTACGGACAAGCCCGGCCCTGAGCATCAAGCGATGGCTAACAGCCTCAGCGTCGGAAGGTGTTTCTTTAAGCGTGGGAATGAAATAATTTGACCATCTCATAAATTAGCTCTTTACTCTTAGCTGTTAGAATATTTTCAGTATTTCTTTTATTGCTTCTTTTTGGGTTACTTTTTTTACTATTTTTCCTTTTTTGAATAATATACCGGAGTTTTTTCCAAAGGCCACACCTATATCAGCTTCTCCGGCTTCCCCCGGCCCGTTCACTTCACATCCCATTATTGCTATTTTTATATTTCCGCTCAAAGCTCGAGGCTCAAGGCTTGAGGATATTTTTTGTTCTAATTGCGCCACTATGTCGTGTAAATTCACCTGACATCTGCCGCATGTAGGACATGA
>CAZEGO010000075.1:0-7322 GCA_964511955.1 uncultured Planctomycetia bacterium
AAGAGTACTGGAACGGTTATCCTTAAGCCACGATTTGCCCGCTGAAATACTCAGGCACAGAGAGATAGCCAAGCTTAAATCCACCTACGTAGACGCGCTTCCGGGACTGATAAACCCCGAAACCAAAAGACTGCACACCTCGTTCAACCAGACCGTTACGGCCACGGGACGCCTTTCGTCGAGCAAACCCAACCTTCAGAATATCCCCATCAAGACAGCACAGGGCAGGGAAATCCGCAGGGCATTTGTGGCGGATAAGGGCAATTTTGTTCTGTCAGCGGATTATTCTCAGATAGAGCTAAGGATACTGGCTCATTTGTCGGGCGACGAGGAACTGATAAGGGCCTTTCAGGAAGGAAGGGATGTTCACGTGCATACGGCATCTCTCATATTCGGTGTGGACGAAGACGAAGTTACCTCCGAGATGCGTTCACGCGCCAAAACGGTAAATTTCGGGATAGTATACGGCATAAGTGCTTTTGGCCTGGCCAGGAGCCTTTCGGTGGACCCGGGTAGCGCTCAGGAGTTCATCGACAGTTATTTCGAAAGGTACCCTAAGGTAAAAATTTACATGGAAGACAAAATAGAGGAAGCCAGGAGCAACGGTTTTGTAACCACAATTTTTAACAGGCGAAGATATATTCCGGAGATAAACACGGGAGGCATGAAAGAGCAGCAACAGGCTTCGAGGATAGCCATAAATACCCCTATACAGGGTTCCGCCGCGGATCTGATAAAAATCGCCATGATAAACGTACATAATAAAATACGTAAAGAGAAACTTTCTTCTTTTATGACCCTTCAGGTTCATGATGAGCTTGTCTTTGAGGTTGTATCGGAAGAAAAGGGGCGGATGACAGAGATGGTCTCTGCGGAGATGGAAAACGCGTGTGAACTCGACGTGCCCGTTAAGGTCAGCGTAAAATGCGGCAGGAACTGGCTGGAAAGTGAAGAATGCTGATAGGCCTGACCGGAAGCTTCGGCAGCGGGAAAACCACCATCGCCGAAATGTTCAGAAAAAACGGGGCTCTTGTCATTGACGCGGATGCGGTATACGTTTCGCTGATTGAACCCGGAAAGAAACTTTATAAAAAGATAGTTACCGAATTCGGCAGGGGCATAACCGACGCGCGCGGCTGCATAGACAGAAGAGCGCTTTCACGTATAGTCTTTAATGACCGCGCGGCGTTACGGAATTTAGACCGTATCACTCATCCGGAAATCATAAAAGAAATAAAAAAGGCAGTAAAATCATATAAAGGCAGGAGCCCTATAATAATAGATTCCGCTCTGATCATCGAATCGGGTTTTCATGCCGGGTTGGACAAAATCATAATGGTGAAGATCAGGCAGGATGTCCGGTTGAAGCGATTGATGCGGGCAAAAAAAATGTCAAAGTCAGCGATACTTTTGAGGGTTGACTCACAAATGCCGGACAAAAAAAAACTGGCATTCGCTGACTATATCATAGATAATAGTGGTTCAAAAACTAAAACACAAACCCAGGTTGATAAAATCTGGAAAAACTTAGGAGAGTAATATGCCGGTTACAGAAAAGTTAGACATCAAGAAACTTAAATCTTTAAGCATATCCGAGCTGAACAAAGTAGCGCGCGACATGAAGATAAACGGTATAAGCGGTCTGAGAAAACAGGATCTCATGTTCAAAGTACTGCAGGCCCAAACCGAAAAAGACGGCCTTATATTCGGAGAGGGCGTTCTTGAGGTGCTTCCCGACGGCTTCGGATTTCTGCGTTCCACCAACTACAATTACCTTCCGTGTCCGGACGACATTTATATATCGCCTTCACAGATAAAAAAGTTCGGCCTCAGGACGGGGGACACAGTGAGCGGTCAGATACGCCCCCCCAAGGAAGGCGAGAAGTATTTCGCGCTTCTTAAGGTAGAGGCCGTGAATTTTGAGAGCCCTGAATTGGCCAAAGATAAAATACTCTTCGATAACCTTACGCCTCTTTATCCCGAGGAGAGATACACGCTTGAGACTTCAAAAAAGTCTGATCTCAGCATGAGGGTAATGGATCTCCTTACTCCCATAGGCAAGGGGCAGAGAGGCATGATAGTGGCTCCGCCTTACAGCGGCAAGACTATGATAATGCAGAAAATCGCCAACAGTATATCCACGAATTTTCCGGACACGATTATCATAGTCCTGCTTATAGACGAAAGACCCGAGGAAGTCACCGACATGCAGCGTTCGGTAAAGGGCGAGGTGGTAAGCTCCACTTTCGACGAGCCGGCAGAGAGACACGTGCAGGTCGCGGAAATGGTGCTGGAAAAAGCCAAGAGACTCGTCGAGCACAAAAAAGACGTGGTAATATTGCTCGACAGCATTACGAGGCTGGCGCGGGCATATAATTCGGTCGTTCCTCACTCGGGCAAGATACTCTCCGGCGGAGTGGATTCCAACGCTCTGCATAAACCCAAGAGATTCTTCGGAGCCGCGCGTAATATAGAAGAAGGCGGAAGCCTGACTATAATAGCTACCGCGCTCGTGGATACCGGCAGCAGAATGGACGAGGTGATATTCGAGGAATTCAAAGGTACCGGAAATATGGAGCTTCAGCTCGACAGGAACCTGTTCCAGCGAAGAATTTATCCGGCCATAGACATAAAACGCTCCAATACCAGAAAAGAGGAGCTTTTAATGGACGATAAGGAGCTTCAGAGAGTGTGGGTGCTGAGAAAGGTTCTGAACGAACTTAACAGCGTGGAGGCCATGGAGCTGCTGCTGCAGAGACTGAAGAAGACAAAGACTAACGAGGAGTTTTTGGAAAGTATGAATAAATAATCTGTGGTTACAAGCTAAGGTTCAGGTTAAGGCTAAGGAGTTTTTTCTCAACCTTATCTTCAACCTTAACCTATGATATGCGTCAAACAGAAAGAGAGGAAAAACATGAAAGAAAAGATACATCCGGATTACAAAGAGACGACAATAATTTGCGCATGCGGAGAGGTGATTCATACGCGCTCGACCAAACAGAATATCCGAGTGGAATTATGCTCGAAGTGTCATCCGTTCTTCACCGGAAAGCAGAAATTCGTTGATTCAGCGGGGAGAGTGGAAAAATTCCGCAAGAAATACCAAAAGAAAGACAACTAAAAAAAATTGAAATCCGAAGCGAAACAAAGACTATATTTAACCATGCCTCGCGCCCAGTGCGGGACATGGTAGCTTTGAATTTGTTTCGGATTTCTGATTTATATAGTTATATGATTGAAAAATTAGACTCTATATTAAAAAGGTATAATGAAATACACGCCTTTATGGCCGACAATGACGTGGTGTCCGATCTTGAGCGTTGCCAAAAACTGGCCAAAGAGCTTTCTTCCATAGAAGACACGGCAAAAAAATATCTTGAGTACAAGAAGGTGATTTCCGATTTAAGCGAGGCCGAACATATTATCGAGAAAGAGTCGGGAGAATTGGCTGAGATGGCCGGGAGCGAAGCCGAGGATCTACGGAAGCGCAAGACGTTTCTTGAGCGGGAGCTCGAAGAAGCGGTTCTGGAAGATGACCCTGACGCAACGAAAGACGTTATCATGGAAATACGGGCGGGGACAGGCGGGGCAGAAGCTTCCCTTTTTGCCGGAGACCTTTTCAGGATGTATTCAAAATATGCCGCGGGTCAAAAGTGGAAGACAGAGATAATGAACAGCCATCCGGCCGAAGTGGGAGGGTTTAAGGAAATAATATTTTCGGTAAAAGGTCTAAACGTATACAAAAAATTAAAATACGAGAAAGGGGTTCACAGGGTACAAAGAGTGCCTGCTACCGAATCCTCCGGCAGGATACACACTTCCGCCGTGACCGTAGCGGTGCTTCCCGAGGCCGAGGATGTGGATGTGACCATATCTCCGCAGGACCTCAAGATAGACACTTATCGCGCCGGAGGAGCCGGTGGCCAGCACGTAAATGTTACCGACTCCGCGGTAAGGATAACGCATATGCCTACGGGCATC
Source organism: uncultured Planctomycetia bacterium (assembly GCA_964511955.1). Taxonomy (GTDB): domain Bacteria; phylum Omnitrophota; class Gorgyraeia; order Gorgyraeales; family Gorgyraeaceae; genus CAZEGO01. Next base: position 3,982 of record CAZEGO010000075.1, read on the forward strand.
GTGGTTCAGTGCCAGAACGAGAGGTCGCAGCATAAAAACAAAGCAGCGGCCATGAAGGTGCTGAAAGCCAGGATACTGGAAAAATTGCGCAGGGACCAGAGCAATAAAACAGCCAGCGACAGAAAAAACCAGGTCGGTACGGGCGATAGAAGTGAAAAGATAAGGACGTATAATTTCCCGGACAGGCGCATAACCGATCATCGCATAGGTTTTACTCTCCATAAACTGGACAGAGTCCTGGAGGGAGAGCTGGGGGATATCATAAGCGCCCTGTCTGAAGCGGAAAAACGGCTGAAACTTAAGGAGACCGGGAAACAATGACCGAAGAAATGAAGCGCGGCAATACTGTTTCGGCGCTTGTCGCCAGATATTCCGGCGAGCTTTCACAGATAGAATGCGAGTGCCTGCTGTCGTTTGCCCTTTCCGTAAAACGCGAAGACCTTTATCTCGGCGACTATGTCGTTGACGTTGAGGCCGAAAAGCGCTACAAGTCTTTTATAAACAGGAGAAAGGCGTTCGTGCCCCTTGAGCATATCACCGGCAAGGCGGAATTCATGGGCATGGAATTTATTGTAAGCAAGGACGTTTTGATACCCAGGCCGGAAACCGAACTGCTTATCAAATGCGTAACCGAATTGCCCGAAAAGTTTCTTAGCGATCCCAGATTGAGCGTAATGGATTTAGGCACAGGTTCCGGAAATATTGCCGTATCTGTTGCCGGAACTCTTCCTAAGGCGCGTGTCAGCGCTCTTGACATTTCGGGCAAAGCGCTTGCTATAGCCCGAAAAAACGCCGATATTCACGGTGTATCGGAACGTATAGAATTCTATAAAGGGGACATGTTCGAGGCATTACCTTTTGATAAAATACGTAAATTTGATATAATGTTATGCAACCCTCCCTACGTAAAAAAAGAAGATATGCTCTCTTTGCAGCATGAGGTAAGGCAGGAGCCTGTAATAGCCCTGGACGGAGGGTCGGACGGGTTGGATTTTTACAGAGGCCTTGCTAAGATGTCCCGTTTTTACGTTAAAAAAGGCGGTTATTTGTTTTTAGAAACAGGTCAAGGGCAGTCGGAAGGCGTAAAGGAAATATTTTCACGATTTAAAGATTATAAATTGATAAACATAAAAAAGGATTTCTCGGGTATAGAAAGGATCATCGGGCTGAACATAAAGTCCTGACGGGAATTAAAATTATTTATGGATAAATTTATCGTTGAAGGCGGAGCCAGGTTAAAAGGTACGGTCGAATTGAGCGGGGCAAAGAATGCGGCGCTTCCCATATTGGCGGCGGCCCTTCTTACGGATTCAAAATGCGTCATAAGAAACGTCCCTCCCTTAAGGGACGTCTATACCATGCTGAGGATAATGCGCATGCTGGGTGTAAGGGTGACCATGGAGGGGGGCATAGTTACCCTTAACCCCAGGGGTTATTCCGGTTATAAGGCGCCCTATAAACTGGTAAGTACCATGAGGGCGTCGGTGTGCGTTTTGGGCCCTATACTGGCTAAGCTTAAGCGCGCGGAGGTGTCTATGCCGGGAGGTTGCGTTATAGGCCCCAGGCCCATAGATCTTCACATAAAAGGACTGAAGGCACTCGGAGCCGATATAAAAATAGAGCACGGTTATATCATCGCTAAAGCCGGGGGACTAAAAGGGACCAGGATATATTTAGGCGGGAATTTCGGTTCCAGTGTACTGGCTACCGCTAACCTCCTTATGGCGTCTACCCTGGCCGGGGGGAAGACTATAATCGAGAGTGCGGCATGCGAGCCCGAAGTATGCGACCTCGCGGAGTTTTTAATAAAAATGGGCGCCAAAATAAAAGGCCATGGCACGCCTATAATAGAGATACAGGGAGTCCGCTCCCTGCACGGCGCAGACCATTCGGTTATTCACGACAGGATAGAGGCCGGGACCTTTATGATAGGGGCGGCTATAACCGGCGGGGATGTGGTTATAAAAAAAGCGGATATTAGCCATCTCGGGGCGGTAATAGATAAGCTCAGGGATGCCGGGTTGAAAATTACCGGAGTCAAGGACGGCCTGAGAGTGAGAAAAATGCGCGCTCTGAGGCCCGTTGATATAACCACTTTACCGTTTCCCGGTTTTCCGACGGATTTACAGGCGCAGATGATGGCGCTTATGACTGTGACCAAAGGTATCAGCATAATTACCGAAAAGATATACCCCGAGAGGTTTATTCACGTAAGCGAGCTGGCTAGGACCGGTGCGCAGATATTCCTTGAGGGGCCCAGCGCTATAGTTAAAGGCGTTTCAAAGATAAGCGGGGCCCCGGTGATGGCATCCGACCTGAGGGCGAGCGCGGCATTGGTTCTGGCCGGTCTGGTAGCCAAGGGAAAAACGGAGATATCGAGGATATATCATCTTGACCGCGGATACCATAACATAGAAGAAAAGATGGAAAAATTAGGCGCGAAAATAAAACGCGAAAAGGAATAAAAACCGCACAAACAGAAAGGGAGAGAACATGTCCGTAAGAATAAGACTTAAAAGGCTGGGCACCAAGAAAAAGCCCCATCGCAGGATAATAGTGTGCGACAGAAAAACAGCCAGAGACGGGAAAGCCATAGAGGAGCTCGGCTACTATGACGCTTCAAAAACACCCGCAAAGTTGATGATTAAGACCGAGAGGGCAAAGTACTGGATTTCCAAAGGGGCGATTCCTACCGAAACAGTGGCGACGCTTTTTAAAAAGAACGGCATTCCCTGTAAAGGGCGCTGAAATTTGTCGTAGTCGGAGACCGGCGGTATGCGGATAGACATAATAACCATATTTCCCGATATGTTCGCGCCTGTTTTGGGAGAATCTATCATAAGAAGAGCCCAAGAGAAAGGTGCGGTTACTATAGAAGTAACCGATCTCAGAAAATTTACCTCCGATAGACACAGAAAGGTCGACGATAAGCCTTTCGGCGGAGGTCCGGGCATGATAATGAACGCCGAGCCGTTTTTTGCCGCGGTTAACTATATAAGAAAGAAAACAAAAGACCTGAGGCTTAAGACCAGAGTATTATTGATGACTCCCGGGGGCCGCGTTTTCAATCAACCGCTCGCCCGGGAGCTGGCACAAAAAGAACACCTTATCGTTTTGTGCGGTCACTATGAGGGTGTGGACGAGAGAGTCGCAGAGGGGCTCATAGACGAGGAAATATCCGTAGGCGATTATGTTTTGACCGGAGGCGAATTACCTGCTATGATAGTGACGGATGCCGTGGTGAGGCTACTGCCGGGAGCTTTGGGCAACGAGGATTCGACCAGGGACGAGAGCTTTTCCTCGGATCATCTGGAGCACCCGCATTATACGAGGCCCGCGTG
>CAZEGO010000076.1:0-7265 GCA_964511955.1 uncultured Planctomycetia bacterium
AAATTTGGCTATTTTTTTCTTGACATCGTAGCATTATATCGGTATATTATTTATAACGTTAATGAAGGGGAGGTGTAGTTTTAGTCGAAGTGGGTGATTTTTGCCCGCTTTTTTTGTTTGATGAACAGCTTTTTATGAAAAGCTTTTCATCAAATCTCGTCTTGTTTTTTGGCGGATAACTCATTTATGCTGGAAGATATTAAAAAAGTTATAGTTCCCATATTAGTAGAGAAATCCACCGAACTTGTAGATATCGCATACAGACGCGAAGCAGGCAGGATGGTGTTGCGTCTTTTGGTAGACAAGGAAGGCGGGATAAAGCTTGATGATTGCGTAATGCTTAACGAGAAAATCGGAGATATATTAGACAGAGAAAACGTTATTACGGAAAGCTATACGATAGAAGTAGATTCCCCCGGAATAGACAGGTGGTTTACCTCTAAAAGAGATTATGAGAAGGCAAAGGGCAGGCCGGTGAGGATTACTCTGAATGAGGCGGTTTTGAATAAAAAAGAATACATAGGAAGACTTAAGGAAGTACTGGGGGATTCCATAAAAGTAAACATAAAGAAAAAGGGGATTATAGAAATCCCGTTTGATAAAATAACAAGGGCAAGGCAGGAAATTGAATTAGGGATAAGAGACAAGGGATAAGGCATAAAAGACCTTATTGCTTTATCCCTTAAGGCTTATCCCTTAGCGAGGAGTGAAGTAAAATGAACCAGGAGTTATTGGCAATACTTGATAGCATCGAAAGAGATAAAGGCATAAAAAAGGAAATATTGGTAAAGGCGATAGAGTCCGCTCTTGTGAGCGCGGCACGTAAAAAACTCGGGAAACATATTACCGAGATAGAGGTAAAGTTTGATTCCGAGACCGGAGATTTTAAAGTATACGGCCCCGACGGCAATGAACTCACGGGCGATTTTGGGAGAATTTCCGCGCAGACCGCGAAGCAGGTTATTATTCAGAAAATAAGGGAAGCCGAGAGAGACGTGGTTTTTCTTGAGTATCAGGGGAAAATAAACGACATAGCTTCCGGAGGCGTACACAGGTTTGAGAGAGGAGCTATAATAGTGGACCTTGGTAGAGCCGAGGGAGTGCTTCCTAAAAGAGAAGTGTCGCAGAATGAGGAATATCGCCAGGGGGATAGAATAAAGGCTCTCATATTGGACGTCAAAAAGACTCCCAAGGGACCCGAGATATTGCTTTCTCGTACCAGTCCCGGTCTTGTAAAAAGACTTTTTGAGCTGGAAGTACCCGAGATATACGAGGGCATAGTGGAAATAAAATCTGTCTCAAGGGAAGCCGGAGACAGGTCTAAAATTGCCGTATACTCGAAAGACGATAAGGTGGATCCGGTAGGCGCTTGTGTGGGCATGAGAGGCCAGCGAGTCAAAAACATAGTAAGGGAATTGGGCGGCGAGAGGATTGACATAGTGCGTTGGAGTGTTGACATGTCGCAGTTTATATCCTCCAGTCTAAGCCCGGCCGAAATATCCAGCATAAGAGTGAATGAAAACGAAAAAAGGGCGGAAGTAATAGTAGCCGACGATCAGTTATCATTGGCCATAGGCAAGAAAGGCCAGAACGTAAGACTTGCCGCTAAGCTTACCGGTTGGAATATAGATATAAGGAGCAAGACGGAGATAGAAGAAGTCAGTCAGCTTTCGGTTAAGGAAATAGACGGGATAGGACCCAAGACGGAAAAAGCGCTTAAATCGGCTAAGGTTAAAACAGCCGGGGACATAATAAAACTGGGAACAGATGAACTGAAAGAAGTGAAGGGCATAGGCGAAAAGACGGCAGAGAAAATAGTTAAGGCCGCCAAGGATTTATTGAGCGAAAAAGTTCACGAGGTAAGAGAAGCCAAAAACGCGGAAAAAAGAAAGAAAGCAGAGGAAGAAAAAAAAGAAAAGGATCGGGAAAAAGAAATGGTTGAAGATGTCGAAGAGGGAAAGGATAAAGAATGAGCAAGAGGGTACATCAGTTAGCAAAAGAACTTGGCATAAGCAGTAAAGAGCTCATAGAAAGACTCGATAAGCTTGGCGTGAAGGTAAGAGGTCATATGAGTGCTCTTGACGACAAAGCCATTGCGCTTGTTAAAAAGAAGAGAGATAAGGGACAAGCAACAAGCGATAAGGCAAAGACTAAAAGCAAAGCAGTAAAGCCTAAGGCTAAAAAAGCAACTATTAGTTCTACTAAAAAGAAAGCCAAAAAAACTGATAAAAAAGAAAAAGTATCTGAAACAAAAAAAGAAACACTTAAGGTGGAAGAAATTGTAAAAAAAGAAGAACCGAAAGAAGTAAACCAAGAACCAAGCTTGTCCGCCGGGGCGCAAGCTAAGAGCCAAGAGCAAGAAGAAACTTCAGAAGGTACTTCTTCTGAAGTTTCTTCCGACATAAAAGTCTTGAGAGTAGACCTCCCTATTATGCTTAAAGACCTCGCTGTGAAGCTTCAGGTCAAGCCAAATGAACTGATGATGAAGCTTCTCAATAAGAAGATATTGGTCACTATTAATCATAGCCTGGACGAGGATATGGCGCGAACCATAGCGGGCGAATACGGTTATAATATAGAGAAGTTACCGTCGCAGGAAGAAGTTATATTATCCGAACACGAGAAAGACGATGACCCTTCCAAACTAAAATCCAGAGCCCCTATAGTTACTTTTATGGGGCATGTAGATCACGGGAAGACTTCTCTTTTGGATATGATACGAAAAACCAAGGTGGTCGATAAAGAAGCGGGCGGCATTACTCAGCATATTAGCGCCTATGAGGTTATTCTGCCCAAAGGCAGCGTTACTTTTCTGGATACGCCGGGTCACGCGGCTTTTACCGCTATGCGTTCGAGGGGAGCTAACGTTACGGATGTTGTGGTGCTTGTTATAGCGGCGGATGACGGTATAATGCCTCAGACCAGGGAAGCCATAGATCATGCCAGGGCTGCGGATGTTCCTATAGTCGTAGCTCTTAATAAAATCGATAAACCTAACGTAAACATAGATAAGGCAAAAAAACAACTTGCCGAGGTAAATTTATTGCCGGAGGATTGGGGAGGCAAAACTGTTATGGTCGGCGTGTCGGCGAAGACCGGGGAAGGCATAGACAATTTATTGGAAATGCTTCTTCTTGAAGCCGAGATGTTGGAACTTAAAGCTAACCCCGACCGGTTTGCGAATGGCATAGTGGTGGAGGCCGAGCTTTCCAAGGGTAAAGGACCGGTGGCCACTGTGCTCGTTTCTAACGGGACTCTTAAAGTAGGTGACGTGGTAATGGCGGGACTTCATTACGGAAAAATCAAAGCTATGCTGGATGACAGGGGGCACAGGGTGGGTAACGCCGGACCGTCGAAACCGGTAGAGATACTGGGGCTTTCGGGCGTTCCGTTAGCCGGAGAAAAGTTTTACGCGTTGAAAGACGAAAAGAAAGTCAGGGATATAGTAAACGCTAAGCGTATGGAGGAAGAGAAGAAAAAACTGGAGGCCAGGTCTCAGAAAATCAGCCTTGAGGATCTGCATAGTAAGATCGAGGAAGGCAAAATAAAGGAATTAAAGATTATCTTAAAAGCCGATGTCAGGGGATCTCTCGAGGCTCTTAAAGAATCTTTGGAGAAACTTAGCGGAGAGCAGGTAAAATTATCAACTATTCACGCTCAGGTGGGAAACGTGAACGAATCGGACGTTATGCTCGCGTCCGCTTCTAACGCTATAGTAATTGGTTTTCACGTGGACGTCACTCCCTCTGCCGGCGCGCTTTCCAAACAGGAAGGAGTCGAGATAAGATCGTACAATATAATTTATCAGGCAGTGGACGATTTAAAAGCCGCGATGGAAGGTATGCTCGAACCTATAGAGGAAGAAACGTTTCTCGGGCGGGCCGAAGTGAAGATGGTGTTCAAGGTTTCAAAGGTAGGAATAGTGGCGGGCTGTTATGTGTCAAAAGGCACTATTCCCAGGAACGCGGTGTGTAAGCTGATAAGAAATAAAGAAGTAATATATAAAGGCAGGATGAGCTCACTTAAACACGTCAAAGACGATATAAAAGAAGCAAGAGAAGGGTTTGAGTGCGGAATAAGTCTGGGAATAAAAGACATAAAAAAAGGCGATATAATAGAAGCGGTTGAAGTGAAGAAAGTAGCGAGAAAGTTGAAATAAGGAGACATGAGACATGAGACGTGAGACATGGAATTATATTTTTAAGCTTTTCCTTATCCCTTATCCCTTATCCCTTGTTGCTGCGTTATGAAAAGAATCTTAAGCGGCATGAGGCCTACCGGGCCTTTACATCTGGGGCATTTATTCGGAGCACTTGGTAACTGGAAAGAACTCCAAGAAGAGAACGAGTGTTTTTTTATGATAGCGGACTGGCATGCCTTGATGAGCGAGTATGAAGACCCGTCAGGCCTGTCCGATTATACTCTGCAGTGCGCGGCTGACTGGATAGCGACCGGAATAGATCCTGAAAAAAGTGCGGTGTTCGTTCAGTCACACGTAAGAGAACATCTGGATCTCTATATGGTGTTCTCGACTTTTGTGCCGCTCGGCTGGCTTGAAAGATGCCCTACCTATAAGGAGCAGTTAAGAGAATTAAGCAGCCGCAAATTACATACCTATGGGTTTTTAGGGTATCCTGTTCTCCAGGCCGCGGATATATTGCTTTACAGAGCCGATGCGGTGCCGGTAGGTAAGGACCAGATTCCGCATCTTGAGCTTACGAATGATATAGCCGGAAAATTTAACAAATTATACGGAAATATTTTTAAAGAGATAAAGCCTCTTCTGACCAGAGCATCGAAGCTTCTCGGTATCGATGGCAGAAAGATGAGCAAGTCCTGCGGAAATTTTATAGCGCTGGGAGATTCCGAGGAAGTTATTATGAAAAAATGCTCGCAAATGTTCACCGATCCGGAACGGATTAAGCTTTCCGACCCCGGTCATCCGGAAAAATGCAACCTGTATTACTATTATAAATTGTTCGGTAGCGGCGACGTAAAAGAGATTTATAATTACTGTACGAAAGCTACGGTGGGTTGTACTCAGTGTAAGAAGGATTTGGCCAAACTGATAAGCGTTTATCTGGCGGATATAAGGTCAAAAAGAGAAAAGCTATTGAAGAATAAGAAAAAATTGATGGACATATTAGAACACGGCGCCAAAAAAGCAAGCAAAGTAGCTTCGGAAACAATAGAAGAAGTTAAAAATAAAGTAAATATAATTTAACCGCTCAAGGCTCTAGGCTGAAGGCTGGAGGGATAAACTTTTTTCTTTTTGGCCTTGAGCCTTCAACCTTGAGCCTTGAGCTAAAAAATGTCTTATAAAGTAAAACTCGAAGTATTCGAAGGCCCGTTAGATTTGCTCCTGTATCTTATAAAGAAGAACGAGTTAGATATATATGATATACCTATATCCGATATAACGGAGCAGTATCTGGAATATCTGGAGCTGATGCGAATGCTTGATTTAAATATAGCCGGTGAGTTTCTCGTTATGGCTGCTACTCTTATACACATTAAGAGCAAGATGCTTTTGCCTGTCGAAGAGAAAGAAATGTTGCCGGAAGACGAGGAAGACCCGAGGGAAGAGCTTGTCAGGAGACTGCTCGAATATAAGAGATTCAAAGAAGCCGCCGGGGTTCTGCATGACCTGGAAAGTCAGCGTAAGAAGATGTTTACGAGGACGGCTACGATAGAATTGCCCGAAGGCGAGAAATTTTTTGAGGCGAGTTTATTTGACCTGATAACCGCCCTTACAAAGGTACTTAAGGACGTACCAAAAGAAGTTTTTCAGGAGATAGTAAAAGACGAATTCACGGTAGAGCAGAAGGTGCACGATCTTTTGCATATGCTGGTGGAAAAGCCTGTTATGCGGCTTTCGGAGCTTTTTAGTGGGGCTAAGAGTAAGCTGGAGATAATCGCGATTTTTTTAGCGGTGTTAGAGCTTATACGGCTTAAGGAAATACTCGTTGTGCAGAAACAAAGTTTTGCGGAAATAGAAATAATAAGAAACGAGAAACACAGGCTGAGAGCATAATACTTTAAAGTTAAAATTATTTAAAAAACAGAATATTCGGAGAATTGTTTAAATGAATAAAGACCAGGCCAAAAACATTATAGAGGCCATGCTTTTCGTAACCGATAAGCCTCTTTTTATAAAAGAGATAAAAGGCGTATTGGAAGAATTCGAGACCAGGGAGATTAAAGAAATAATCAATGAATTGAGCAGGGAATACGAAGATATGGCCAGGGCATTCAGGCTCAAGGAAATGGCCGAAGGTTATCAGATTGTGACCGACCCAATGGTCTCGCCCTGGCTTAAGAAACTTTATAAGACATCAGGCGCGGAAAGATTAAGAGGGCCGAGCCTCGAAACATTGGCCATAATAGCCTACAAACAACCGGTCACCAAGCCGGAAATAGAGGCTATAAGGGGAGTAAACGTAGACGGAGTATTGAAGAACATGGTCGAAAAAAATCTGGTAAAGATAGTGGGAAGAAAAGAAGCTCTTGGGAGGCCCATATTGTACGGAACCACAGCGGAATTTCTTCAGTATTTCGGTTTAGGTTCACTGGAGGAGTTGCCTAAACTGGAAGAGTTCAACGTATCCGAAAGAGACATAGAGCTCCCCGATCATTTAAAAGAAGAAGAACAGGAGCAAGAGGCTGCCGGCGATGAGTCGGGTGCGCTTCAGGAGGGAATGAAAAATGAACCTCAAGAGCCTGCGTAAGAAAATAGATAATATCGATAGAAAAATAATATCGCTTCTTAACGAGAGAGCGGACGCGGCTAAAGAAGTCGGTAAGGTAAAGAAAAAATCCGGAAAAGGTATATACGTTCCCGACAGGGAAGCGGAAATATACAGGAATATCGCTAAATTAAACAAGGGACCCGTGTCGGATGACGCGCTTAAGGCGGTTTACAGAGAGATAATGTCGGCGTCGCTTTCTCTCGAAAAAAGCCTCAAGATTGCTTATCTGGGTCCCGAGACCACTTTTACCCATGTAGCTTCTTTAAAAAAATTCGGCAGTCAGGTTAACTATTCTTCCTGCAACAGCATCGGCGAGGTCTTTAAATCCGTCGAGACAGGCAGAGGGGATTACGGTGTCGTGCCGGTGGAAAACTCGACCGAAGGCGCCATAAGCCATACTCTCGACATGTTCATAAACTCGGATTTAAAAATATGTTCGGAAATACTATTGGGCATTTCCCTGAACATCATGGGGAAGCGTGATCTGAAATCTGTGAAGAAGATATATTCAAATCC
>CAZEGO010000077.1:0-7255 GCA_964511955.1 uncultured Planctomycetia bacterium
GAAGCGAAACTGACAGGGTTATAATAAAATCTAACGGCAACGTCGGCATCGGGACGACGGGGCCGGGGGCGAAGTTGGATGTTTCTGGAACGATTAGAACATATGGGACTAACCCATATAATGCTTTTGAAGTTTATGATAGTGATTTAGATGCTACTTGGAATCATCGTTTAACGTCAACTGGGGAATATATCTTTCAAGTTAACAATGGAGGTAGTTGGTATTATCCTTTCAAAATAGAAGGTAATTATACTGGAGGGCCATTTCCCTTTGTAATTGAAAGTGACGCTGATATTAATTTGGGTTCAGGGACAATGTTGGTAGAAAATAACGGCAACGTCGGCATCGGGACGACGAGTCCCACGGCCAAATTACATGTAATCGGTGATATTTCCGCTTCCGGAACGATCGGAGGAGTTACCGCTCAGACCATTAACGTAATAGACCTGGTCCCGGAATTTCCCACAGCGGTCCTTAAAGGCTCAGGAAACGGCATTATGACCGCCTCATTTGACTCCACAGCCTCCAACTATCACAATTACTACAATTGGACCGCCAATGCCTCAAATCAGGCATATGACATATATGTGCGAGTGAGATTGCCCGAAGACTTTGGTACTTGGGCATCCTCAAGCGCGGTTACTTATTACACTAATATAGACTCGACCCCAGGTAATTCAGGGGTAACTTTGACCGTATATGATACCGCGGATAGCTCAAGTTATGCCGGTTCAAAGATACAGACTGTTGGATGGGCTTCTAATGCTATAGGTTCGGCAAATTTAGCAGGTACTTATACCGATGGTGACTATATGACCCTGAAGTTTACAATGACAGCGGACTCAGGTAAAAATGCTAAGCTTGGAGAAGTAGCATTGAAATATAATAAAGAATAAGATTTTTGCAAGAAAATGTAAGGTTTAGGGTGTCTTATGTAGTAGAGGGAACGGAGGGTCGCAATGCAGAAGTTGAAAAAGATTTTAGTACAAATAACCCAAAAATTCCTCCCGATTTTGTGCCGAGCAGGGAGAATTTCCAGTATTCGGGAGGAATCTGGTGTATGTAATCGGGAGGTAAAAAACCGTATCATTGCCGAAAATTCCACTCCATCTGTCATTGCGAGGAACAGAGTAACAAAGCCTGCCTACCGGCAAGGCAGGCAATCTCCTGAAAAGTTGCTTAAAAAACATCCAGCAAAAAATTCAGGAGATTGCTTCGCTTCGCTCGCAATGACAGATAAAAGAAAACTCGCAATGACAAAAGAAAAACAGTCAACGAATGATTTGATCATATGCCCGTTCTGCTCCTCTAAGAAAACAATAAAACGAGGCACCCGCAAGAAAAAATACGAAATCCGCCAGAGATATTTATGTAATTCCTGCGGGAAAAGCTTTGTGGCGCCTAAGGCAAAAGGCAAGTCTTATCCTTTAAAGATCATAATGGATGGAGTAAGCTATTATAATACAGGATTTACTTTAGCGGAAAGCTGTAAATTCCTTAAGGAGAAGACCGGAGTGGACGTGAAGGAATCAAGTCTTGCTAATTGGGTGAAAGAATATGAAGGTCTATGCAGGTATTCACGTATGAGGCCTTACGGGCTTAAATTATACAGCCCGCATCAGGTGATCCAAAAAGTGAGGCTTTTTCACAGGCAGGTGTATGAATTTTGTTATCACAGGGCAAAGACCGCTTTAATCTTACAGGAGTATAAACATTCTAAATTTGACAATTTGCGGGAATATTTAGAAGCAGTTCAGACCGAGTGTCCGCACCAGTTTTTTAAGGAGGGCGGGAGGATGTCTGAGGATAAAGCGAAGTTCAGCCTTAATGAAGTGGTGATAAGGGAAAAGCAGAATTTTGCTACAAGAATTGCAAATTTGTGCCTTCAGGCAGTGAATGATAATAAGCTCCGTCACAGCGCGTTACAGAGATTTATGCTTTGTAATGATTCAGTAACAGTAGCGACTGAAGTGCCGGTATATATGGATGATATGGATATTGAGCATATGCAGGAGGTTTTGGGGTTTAGGATCCCTGTGTCATTGCGAGCGGAGCGAAGCAATCTCGGAGAAAATTGCTTGAAAGACTCTTCAGCGAAAAAATCAGGAGATTGCCGCGCTTCGCTCGCAATGACAGGTAATAGAAAGCTCGCAATGACAAAAGTCATAAGCGGTCACATAGACATAGTGCAAATCCGAAACGGAGCAATACATATCCTTGATTATAAACCCGCGAAAAGCACAAAAAGAGACAAGCCGGTATCTCAGCTTACTCTTTACGCATTGGCTCTTAGCCGTCTCACAGGATTGAGATTATATGACTTTAAATGCGCGTGGTTCGACGAAAACGCGTATTATGAATTTTTCCCCCTGCATGTGGTGTATAAATTAAGAGACAGGCAGAAAAAAGAAGATCCCAGGCAGATGAGATTTAATGAGTTGGTCAAGGAGGACGATTATGTATAAAAGGAATTACCGTTCAAGGATAGCGGATATTAAAAAACCTTTACTATTTATAAAAGGCCTTTATAAAATCCTCCCTTTTGATCCCTGCCTGTGTACAGATCATTCGCAGAGTGGAAGATTTTATTCTATGGTGATTAGGAATGGTCATTGGCGTAATGCTGCCGTCGGGATTTTTTCTCCGGAGAGAGATATGACTGCCTTGTCTGACAATTTCAAACCCAAGGCTTTTGAGAGCGCGGAGCGCTTTGTCTTTTTTGGCGTCGGCGGGAAATTTTGTCAAGATATGGCAACCTTTGTTTCGGCAATAAAGGCTTCCTGGGGAAAGTCTATTTTCTTGATCACTTTGGTCCCAAAGGTTTTGATGTGGAATGTAATGGCGGATTTTATGTCAGCAAGCGCTTCTTCGTATGTGTCGCCTTCGCCTACTACTACACCTTCGAGTCCAAGCGGATATCCTATGTATCCGTCTTCTTCTTTTTCAATGACGATCTTGAATATTTTAGATAGATGCATTCTTATACCTCCGGTAATAATTATAGCATTAAGGAATAGCGTAGTCAAGTTTGAGGCTAAAAGATTATCATATGGGATATTTCTTGTCAAGGAGGAAGATTATGTATAAAAGGAACTACCGCAAGACCAGATTCAGGGTAAAGCGTCCGATAAGAGGGTTCAGGGATCTGGAGGTTTACCAGAGGACGAATAAATGCGCGAGTGAGATTATGACTAAGATAATTCCTGTCCTTGAAGGGGATACATGCCCCGTGAAAGACAGGCTGATAGAGAGTTGTTTAAGGATACCCGAACTCATAGCGTCAGCCCATTCAAGGAGATTTGAGAAAGGCGATGAACTTAAGTTAATGGATACCTGTATGGAAGAATGCAATAAGGTTACCGTATACTTAGAGCAGGTGAGGGATATTTTCGGGGATAAACTGGACATGGTTATCTGCGAGGATCTGATAAAAAGATATATCTATTCGAGGAGAAAAATATTCAATCTATACAAAGCGTGGCAGAGGTTTAAGGATGAGAAAGCTGCAAAGCGACATGAGACAGGAGACAAGGGATATGGGAAAGATTTTTAGAGAAAAAATCCAGAGATTGCTTCACTTCGTTCGCAGTGACAAACGTGATACTCTGTCGTTGCGAGGAGCAGAGCGACGAAGCAATCTCGGAGAAAGTTGCTCAAAAAACTCTTTAGCGAAAATATCAGGTGATTGCTTCGCTTCGCTCGCAATGACAAAGGAAGAAAGATTCGCAATGACAGATAAGGTTGACAATTTATTTATAGGAAGGTATATTTATTATGTAGTTTAGTTTAGAAAAGCAATAAAGAAAAGGACATAATTAAAATGTGTAAAAATATGTACAGCCAATTACGGTTAAGAGAAATATTTCATTTGGAATTCCTGCGATGGTTTACCCGCAAGGTCAAGCCGGAGTGTTACGCCCTTAAAGAAGGGTCTAATTTAAGATTTTTCTTTAACAGTTTTCGTTATTCCGAGGATATGGATATTGATATAAGGAATGTAGAGGTATCAACTCTTAAAGAAATAGTTATGAATATACCGGAGAAAACGTCGTTTCAGGATGTTTTCAGGTCTTTTGGGATAGAAAGGTTGGTGTTGCCTGATATGTCCAAGGCTAAACAGACAGAGACTACTCAAAGATTCAAGATTCATCTTATTACTTCAGCGGGAGAAGATCTTTATACCAAGATAGAGTTTTCGCGGAGAGGTTTCAAGGGTGACGCGGTTACGGAGTCTGTTTCAAGTAAAGTGCTAAGACCTTACAAAACATCATCTTTAATAGTTTCGCATTACGATGCTGATTCCGCCGCGGCGCAAAAGATAGGAGCTCTGGCCGGCCGTTCAAGTGTGCAGGCAAGAGATGTTTTTGATTTGTATGTTTTAAGTTCTCAGTGTGAGCCTTCTGTTATTGGGAGAAAACCAAAGACCGACAAAACAATCTTAGAGATTGCTTCGGCTTCGCCGCGCAATGACAGAAAAACGCTGGACAAGGCTTACGCGAATATTTTTGAAATAAGCTTTGAGCAGTTCAGGGATACTGTTGTTTCGTACTTTTCTCCGGAAGACAGGGACCTATATGGCTCGTCATCCGCGTGGGATGAAATAAAGCTTAAGGTGTCGGAATTTATAAAGAGGTAAAAAGATGGCCGGAAAAAATATTTTTAATTTTATGAGGCATATCAGGAACATAGAAAATTCTGTGTTTACCACGCGTGAATTGGCTTTGATGACAGGGAAATCTGTTTCAGCTGTCAGTCAGGTTCTTGATAAGCTTTATAAAGAGAAAGTTATTTTTAAAATATGCAGAGGGGTATGGAGCGACGCGGGAAGAAAAGATATCAGCCCATATACTGTCATACCTTATCTTTTTCCTAAAAACCGCGCGTATGTTTCTTTTGTGAGCGCTCTACATTTATATGGTATCGTGGAGCAAATACCTCAGATGATCACGGTAGCTTCTATGGCGCATACGAAGATCATAAAAACAAATATAGGAATATTTTCAGCGCATAAAATATCGCCTGATTTCTTTACGGGGTTTGACTGGTATAAAAAGACCGGGGGTTTTTTGATAGCTGAACCGGAAAAAGCTCTGATAGACAGTCTGTATCTTTCAGCGCGTAAACAAAAAAACTTTGGACATTTCCCCGAGCTTTATTTTCCTAAAGATTTTAGTTTTAAAAGAGCAAGATTTTGGGTAAAAAAAATACCCTATAATAGAATCAGGACTTGTGTAGAAAAGAAGCTGGACAAGATACAAGCGACAGGAGACAAGAGACATGAAAAAGATTATATTAAATAATATGTCATTGCGAGTCCGCCGTGGCGGACGAAGCAATCTCGGAGAAAGTTACTCAAAAAGCTCTTCAGCGAAAACATTAAGAGATTGCTTCACTTCGTTCGCAATGACAGATAAAGGAACAACATGAAAAACATAAAACTAATCCTAATTCTGACACTTTTAACTATGAGCTATCAGCTATCAGCTATCAGCCAAATTTACGCTGTCACGGGCAGTGACTGGTGGGATGAGGATTGGACTTATCGTAAGCCTGTCCAGATTACGCATACAGGTACTTATCAGAGTGAATATCAGGTTTATGTGACTGTGGATACCGCTGCGCTTGTATCCGCCGGAAAGATGCAGGCGGACTGTGATGATGCGAGGTTTGTAGCCGATAAAGGCAAAGTACTGGACTTCTTCCTGATAGACGGGGCTAATACATCAGCTACTAACTTTTGGGTAAAACTGGATTCGATACCCAAAGGCAATAAAAGTATTTATAAGTATTACGGAAATCCCACAGCATCGAGCGCGAGTAATATTCGCAATACCTTTAGTTATAGCGAAGAAAAGACAGTGGGGTATATCCTGCATGAAGACGTGGCTGATTTACAGGTTATATCCCTGGAGCCGGATAATTCTATTACGCATAACGGTGCTACATTGAGTCTCGGAAAATACGCGACAAGTTCATTCAGTTCCATAAGCCAGTGGGGAGCTATAAGCGCTAAGAGATTATTCAATGCCGATGATGATAGTGACAACAGAGATTTATTTGTTCCTGTGTCATGGGCAGGGACTGAGTTCTTTATGCATAGCCGCGATACAAATACGGATGAATATTTTATGATAGCTCCGTGGGGAGATGCTACTGTGATCATACATGACGATGGGGTGGATACTTTGGCGGGAGGTACGGTTACTTCCGGCGGTTTAAAAGTCACTTATGACAGCAGCGACAACGGAAATATTATGATCACAAGCGACAAGCCCATACTTTTATTCGGAGATCCTGCGGGAGGCAGTGACCAGATGCCCATACATCCCGCGACTGACCGTAAGTGGATAGGAAGCGGAAGTACTACATGGGTTCTTAACGGAGATTCTGCTTTGGATTGGAGATATATTAACGATTCAACCGCTTCCGAACAAAATCCTGCTGACGCTGCCGCTTATGATTGGCCTTCAGTGAGCGGGCTTAGCGGTTATGGGGCGGGGGCCGCGCTTATATGGTCAGCCGATTCTAATTACAGTTTCGGTGTGCACCAATACGCTGATGGCAACGGAGAGGATGCTCATTATTATAATGATGTAGCCGAGCAGGGGACGAGATTCGGTTCCGCTAATCCGGCTGATTATATATCGGTAGCATCTACCAGTCCCGCGACATGTTCTGTGTTTAATGCCGACGGTACATTAGTGGCATCGGCTGCTCTCGCCAGTTCTAACACACAAGTTTATCACTATGGATTCGGTACAGGTGATTCAGATCCGCTTACCAGCGGCGCCTGGTATATGGAAGCGGATCAACCCGTAGTAGCTTATTATGAAAAAGCCCAGGATTCAGAATCAAACCTTATGTCATACCCTATGATGAGGCAGTTTACCTATCCTACGCCTTCGGTGGGCTCTGCGGGGACAGAAGAGACTTCACCAGGGCCGGTCGCTTATTGGAGATTAGATGAGGCTACAAGCGGGTCTGCTCACGCAGGTACTATTTACGATGATTCTGTGAATAATAATGATATGACAGCTACTTATGGAGCGAATGCTTCCGGTATGACATGGGCATCGGGGAAAATGGGAGGAGCGCTTAGTTTTGACGGGGTGGATGATTACGCTTATACGTCATCTAATTTTACCAAGACAGTATCAGCCCTTACCGTAACCGCCTGGATAAGAAGCAATACCACTATCCCTGATAGTTATAGCAGGATTATCTCCAGATGGCCTCCGGGATTTATTATGGCGAT
>CAZEGO010000078.1:0-7098 GCA_964511955.1 uncultured Planctomycetia bacterium
TCTCCTGTACGTTCAGCCCTTTGAACCCATGCATTCAGAAATCGCTTAGCCTTTCCTGAATAACCTGCGGTCTATCGTGATCGCGGAAAGATGCAGAATAAGGAGGAATAAGTAACATGTCATACGTAGCCAGAGAAAAAGTTTTTAAAAACGGAGATAGCGTATTCAAGGTAACTTTGGTGGCCGCGAAAAGGGCAGTAGAACTTAACAGCGGCGCTAAAAAGCTTATAGACACACCCGCTAAAAAATTTTCTACGATCGCGCTGGAAGAAATAAGCCGGGGCAAAGTAAGCTATGCCGTTACAGAGCAAAAAAAATCCCAAAAATCAGATGAAAAATAAAAACATCGTGATAGGCGTAACAGGCAGCATAGCCTGCTACAAAGCGCTGGAAGTTATAAGGCTTCTCAGAAATCCTGGGTTCTCGACCGAAGTTATCATGACGCGGGAAGCAGAGGAGTTTATACGGCCTTTATTGTTTCAGACCTTATCCGGAAACCGTGTAGTCACTTATGACTTATTCCGTTTGCCCGAGGAATGGGATGTGGCGCATGTATCATTGGCCGACAGAGCCGACCTTATAGTAGTCTTGCCCGCGAGCGCCAATATTATAGGAAAGGCGGCAAGCGGCATCTGTGACGACATGTTAAGCTGTACCATTTGTGCCGCAAAATCACCGGTGCTTTTTGTGCCGGCCATGAACAGCGCCATGTATAACAACAAAATTGTCCGCGGAAACATCGAAAAGTTAAAAGAATCCGGCTGTCGCTTCACAGGTCCGATAAAAGGAAAACTGGCCTGTGGTACTGATGACATTGGGCATATCCAGGATATTGAAGTTATAATCAAAGAAATAAAAAAAATACTGAAAAAGTCAGTGTGAGTATTACGCTTCGCTCGGCATAGGCTCTATCAGCTCTGTCCATCTAATAGTTTATCTAAAAAAGCTTGTCTAAGTAAGTTTCTGCGAGATTGGCTGCCTGCCGCCTGACTGTCGGTAGGCGGGGCAGGCAGGCTTTGTGTTTTTTATTCTTCGCAATTACACCCCCTTCATATTTAAAAATAATATTTTGCTTCATCTGCCCGCATCTTTATCGAATATAGATAAAGCCAAAATCTGACATGCATCTATAATATAACAAAGTGTTATCAAATAACAGAGGGATAACATTTTGATAGTCTAAATTGCTTTGACTTTTATATCAAAATGTTAAAAAAATATATCATGTCGCAACAAAAAAACATAAAAAAACGCAGATTAGGAAGAATAAACAAAATAAGGGCCTATCTTTTGCTCAAGAGTATACGTAAGCTGCTGAGAGAGCAGGAAAAGAGAGCGCGAAGCAATTAAATGCACGTACCTTGCATTATTCATATCTCTATGGCATAATTAAGATAAGGAGAAATCACCGGTCTTTCCTTATAAAAGGAAGAAACCGGATTTTTTTGCCATGATAATGAAGAAATTTAAAAAAGTATTAAATTTTACTGTAATAATTTTTTATATAAGTGTTTCTTTTAACATGGGGTACGCCTTATCCGGTGAACCGGAAACGGAGTTTTTTCTCCGGGTGCCCATGGACGGAAAATATGGGCGCGTTGCCGGATATTTGAGCGCCGGCTCCGAGGACAGGAACGACAGGCTAAGAAGAATGCTGTTATCGCCGGTTTTTTTGGGCATGAGTTTACCCGAAGACACCCGGGTCCGCAGCGCGTTTCTTAACGAAGAACAGGTTTTTTATGAGATAATTATCAGCGGGGCACTGGAACCGAAAAAAGCCGGGCGGATAAAGGCAACCGTGGAAAATACCGGAGGCATTGCCGAGTCTTTTGTTTATACACAATCTGACATAGACGAATTCGAAAAGCTTTTGGAAATGGAAGCGACCTTTTTCGGCAAAAAGAATCCATTCTCGGAGTTAAAGAACGAATTGACCGTAGAAGAATATATGGATTTTTATGCGGAACTATATCTTAAAATGTCAGGTGCCGCGGAGAGGTCCGTAGCGTCGTTGTTAGCCATTTCTGCCTCTCCCGAAACCGATCGGGAAAAAAGGCGGGCTCTTGAGGATATAAAAAACGCTCACTCAGCGTTTAACGAATACCTGAGAAAGGGATTTATAGAAGACATAGAATCCTTTTTGCGGGCCCGGATGCCGGATAGATTCTATTCGCTTACGAAATCGGGCAGCTATCTGGGTATACTTAAAGCGATAGCTAATTCGGTGGGTAACTCCGTATTCTCGGAATCCTACGCTATAAGTACCTCTGGATACGAATCACTCGCTGTACTGCGGGAAGACAGCGATAATTACAAGGTGTTCGAAAAAGATATTAACAAATTACAAAAAGTACTTGAAAATTTTTCGCGAAAGGCCTTTGATTTGCCTACCGAAAATCCTTATACCCACATTATGATTATCATGCCTGTCACGGGCTATCCGAAGACTGACAGCATCATGGATGTCATAAAAAGCTCCAAAAAGAACGGTACCCGCCTTTGATAGTTTTTGATTAACTTTCCTCTTTACAAAAATCCGTGTAACTTGTATAATAATTCCGCTATATCTAATAATATAACGAGATTGAGTATTTATAAAAAAGAAAGCGATTTTTATATGAATAAATTGAAATTCGGCATTCCAAAAGGCAGCTTACAGGAAGCCACTATACGCATGTTCAAAAAGGCGGGTTTCAATGTGTCGGTGGGTTCAAGGAGCTATTTCCCGTCCGTGGATGACGATGAGATCGATCCCTTTCTGCTAAGGGCTCAGGAAATGGCAAGATACGTTGCGGACGGAGTACTCGACTGCGGCATAACCGGCAATGACTGGGCTACGGAGAGCGACAGGAAAGTCGTGAAGGTTTGTGAGTTGATCTACGGCAAGCAGGGCCTGAGACCCGTGCGGTGGGTATTGGCTGTTCCTAACGATTCGGGGATAAAAAAACCCTCGGATCTGAAAGGCAGAAGAATAGCTACGGAATTAGTGAACGTGACAAGAAAATATTTTAAAAGCAGGAAAGTCGATGTGGATATAGAATTCAGTTGGGGAGCTACCGAGGCGAAAGTCGGAGCGGGTCTTGTAGATGCTATAGTCGAGCTTACCGAAACCGGTGCCAGTTTAAGGGCGAATAATTTACGGATAGTGGACACCATATGTTCTTCCACTACCTTGATAGTGGCTAACAAAAAAGCGTGGGATGATAAATGGAAAAGAAACAAAATAGAAAGCATGGCGCTGCTGCTAAAGGGAGCTATTTCCGCCGAAGAGAAAGTAGGCCTCAAAATGAATATAGAGGAAGAAAAAATCAGGAAGATAATTTCTATATTGCCCGCTATGAAGAAACCAACGATATCGCGCCTTTCCGAAGATAATTGGTGTGCGTTGGAAGCCATAGTGGACGAAAAAATAGTAAGAAATATTATACCAAAATTAAAACAGAACGGCGCTCAGGGGATTATCGAGTATCCGTTAAATAAAGTTATTCCTTAACACCAGGAGGTTTTATGCCTTGCGGCAGAAAAAGAAAAAGAAGAAAGATATCCACGCATAAAAGAAAAAAGAGATTAAGAAGAGACAGGCATAAGAAGAAGAACAAATAGCGGACTCTGATCAGTTAACCTAAATCTCGCATCAGTGATAATGACCTCTAGATTTATTTTATCAGTTTTTTTGACCGGAATATTAACGATATGCGGATGTGCGTCCACGGATTCTCTTAAAAAAAGACCATCCAGAAGCCCCCGCCAGGAGTTCCTGAACGTTTCAAAAAAGAAACCCAAATCGTCCGTTTCGGCAAAAGCCTATGCCCATTATTCCAGAGGGATGATTTACGACAACGAAGGCGATACGGCCGGGGCTATAGCGGAATATCAAAAAGCTGTAGATCTTGACCCGTCTGCAGCACAGGTTTATTATCGCTTAGGAGCAAGTTATCTTAAAGATGGCAGCGTAGAATCTTCGATATCGACTCTTAAAAAAGCCATAGAACTGGATAAGGAAAATGCGCAGGCGAGGTTCCTGCTCGCTCTTATATACACCTCGCAAAAAAAATACGACAAAGCGGCGAGGGAGTACGAAGAGATATTAAAAAGCGAACCGAATGACTTGGCTACGCTCACGTCTTTGGCGGATTTATACATTCTCGGGCAGGACATCGATAAGGCCATAAATATCTATGAGAACCTGGTTGAAGAGCAGGGCAATTCCCCGGTTATTCATTTTAATCTGGGTATCGTTTATTCGCGAGCTGCCAGGACAGAAGAGGCCATTCGTGCGTTCAAAAAAGCCATAGAGCTGAAACCGGATTACCTGGAGCCGCATTTAGCGCTGGCCGTGCTATTTGAAATAAACAACAGACTGGAAGAAGCCGCAAACCATTATAAAGAAGCCATAAAGCTGGATCCCGTCAACACAAAACTTTACAGGCAGCTGGCGCAGTTGTATTTTCAGATGAACAAAGAAGAAGAGGCCATATATCAATATGAGCTTCTTTTGAAATTCGACCCCGATGACGTTCTCGCTTACATAGAACTCAGCTATATATATCTGTCCGTGTCGAGAATAGACGACGCGATAGAAACCTTAAAAAAGGCTCTGATATTAGAAGATAAAACCGCTGATGTACATGCGGCACTGGGTTTTTGCTACAGCGAGAAAGGCGATAAGCTTTCGGCTATCGAGGAGTACAAAAAAAGCATAGCGATAGATCCGTTTAACGCAAAGACCCACTTTTATCTGGGAGCGGCCTATGAAGAAATAGGAGACAGGGAAAAAGCTATATTACAGCTAAAGAGGTCGTTGGAATTA
The DNA here is from genome assembly GCA_964511955.1 of uncultured Planctomycetia bacterium. GTDB lineage: Bacteria > Omnitrophota > Gorgyraeia > Gorgyraeales > Gorgyraeaceae > CAZEGO01. The sequence continues at coordinate 4,811 of CAZEGO010000078.1, forward strand.
AACAATAAGGATCCGGAAGTCCTGAACTATCTGGGTTATTTGTATGCTGAAAAAAGCGATAATCTGGACGAGGCGCGCAACATGATAGAAAAAGCCCTGAGCATGAAACCGGATAACGGAGCGTACGTTGACAGCCTGGGATGGGTTTATTATAAAAAAGGAAATTATGAGAAGGCCAGGCAAAAACTCGAAAGAGCTCATGAGCTTATAGGCGACGACCCTGTGATATATGACCATCTCGGAGACGTGTATTTTAAAATCGGTTCTCTGAGCAAAGCCGAAAAGGCATGGGAACAATCTTTAAAACTTAAAGACAGCCAGGAAGTCAGGGAAAAACTTCAATCTTTACGGAAGCTGGAGCAATCGGTGGAATCGGTTGAAAAAGAAAAATAAAGGAAAACACATGACTAAAAGACCTGAAGAAAAAGAACTGAAAAAGATATCAAAAGAAATAAGAATAGAAATACTGAAAATGCTCAGCTGCGCAGGTTCGGGCCACACCGGTGGTTCGCTGTCCATGGTGGAACTGCTCGTGGGGCTTTATTTTTATAAATTCAAATGTGATCCCGCCAGGCCTTTATGTGACACACGGGATATATTCGTTCTATCTAAAGGTCACGGATGCCCGGCCTTATACGCAGTATTGGCGCACATGAATTTTTTTGATAAAAAAGAACTGCGCACCTTAAGAAAACTGGGAACGAAATTGCAGGGTCATCCGCAAAAGGGTCTTCCCGGCATAGAAGTCTCGAGCGGCTCATTGGGGCAGGGCCTTTCTATCGCCAATGGATATGCTCTGGCAGGCAGGTTGAATAATGACCCCAGACGCGTTTATTGTCTTATGGGTGACGGGGAGCTTAACGAAGGTCAGATATGGGAAGCCATAGTAACCAGCGTACACTACAAGCTCGATAATTTATGCGGAATAGTGGATTGGAATAAGTTTCAGATAGACGGGCGGACCGAAGACGTGAAAAACATGAACCCCCTGGAGGATAAATGGAGAGCTTTCGGATGGGAAACCATTGAAATAAAAGGCCATGACATCAAAGAAGTAATGGATGCTTACGACAAAGCCGAAACAATTAAGGGAAAACCTACAGTAATTCTGGCTAATACGGTAAAAGGAAAAGGGGTTTCCTTTTTCGAAAACCAGAATAAATATCACGGGATAGCTCCCAGCCCGGAAGAGCTGGAACGAGCTGTCAACGAACTGGAAGGAAATTGACATATGGACATGAAACCGACTAGAGACGGCTTCGGGGAAGGGCTTTTGTATCTGGGAGAGACAAACGAAAACGTGGTTGTCCTATCGGCTGATTTAACGGATTCTACGCGCGCGGGTTGGTTCAAAAAGAAGTTTCCGGAAAGATTTTTTTCCATGGGCGTGAGCGAGCAGGACATGATATGTACGGCCGCGGGTCTGGCCTTATCGGGTAAAATCCCGTTCGCTTCGACTTTTGGCGTCTTTGCCGCCGGCAGAGCGTGGGATCAGATCAGGGTATCGGTGGCTTACATGAACTTAAACGTTAAAATAGCCGGTACTCACGGGGGGATATCGGTAGGTGAAGACGGCCCCACACACCAGGCTATAGAGGAAATCACTCTTATGAGAGCGCTTCCAAACATGACGGTTATAGTACCGTGTGACGCGCTGGAAGCCAGGAAAGCTACAATAGCGGCAGCTTTTCACAAAGGCCCCGTTTACTTAAGGCTGGGCAGAGAAAAAGAACCATGCATAACAAAAAAAGGCTCTACTTTTCAAATAGGCAAGGCCGATATGTTAAAAGACGGTAGAGACGCAACTATAATAGCCTGCGGTCACGAGACATATGAGGCTGTTATGGCATCTGAAAAACTTGAAAGCGAGGGGATCAAAGCAAGACTTATAAATATGCATACCCCCAAGCCTGTCGATAAAGATATAATCCTGAAATCCGCGAAAGAAACAGGAGCCATCGTGACGGCCGAGGAACACACCGTAATAGGCGGCCTGGGGAGCGCGGTCAGTGAAGTGGTGGTAAAAGAATGCCCGGTTCCCATGGAAATGATAGGGGTCCAGGACAGGTTCGGGGAATCCGGGCCTCCGAAAGAACTGTTCAAGACGTTTAAACTAACATCCGACGATATAGTTAAGGCAGTTAAGAAAGTGATAAAAAGAAAATAATTACTATGCCCCACGCAGGGCGTGGGACATGATAATGAGTTATCAGCCGCTTAATCGCTGAAAGCTGATAGCTGAAAGCTTATGAAAGAATTTAAAGTTTACGCTCCGGCAAAGCTGAACC
>CAZEGO010000079.1:0-2158 GCA_964511955.1 uncultured Planctomycetia bacterium
TCAGTCTTGATGCGGACGAAGTGGTGACAGACGGGCTCAAGAAAGAGATAGAAAATACCATAACTACCGGCCCGGAATTCGCTGCTTTTTCGATACCTTTAAGGACCTATATAGGCGATTATTGGGTGAGATACGGAGGATGGTATCCGGCCAATAAGCTCCGTCTTTTCAGGAAAGATAAGTTTAAATATGAAGAAGCGAGTGTCCATCCCAGAGTTATATTAGACGGCAGATGCGGACTTTTGACTAAAGATATAATACATTACGGCTACGCGGATCTTACCGAGCTTTTCGGAAGCCTTAACGGACAGACAAAACTGGAGGCCGAAAAATGGATAAGCGACAAAAGGAAGATGGGTTCATTCAGGGCGTTCAGAAAGTCTATAGACAGGTTTTTGAAATCTTACATACTTAAGAAAGGCTATAAGGACGGGTTCATGGGATTTGCCGTTTCGTTGAATTCCGCTCTATATCAGGTAATGAGTTACCTGAAATACCTGGAGATGAAAAGAAATGGCCAAAAGCGCGAAGTTTAGGATTTTAGAGACCGCTATAAAAATAGATTCTGATGACTCCGAATTCCTGTCTTACCTGCATTCCACGCTCAGCGGCTACCGGGACACGGAAGGAGAAGATACCGATATATCTTCCTCGTTCGCGTGGCAGGAAGAACTTTTGAAGAAAAATCCCCTGAGTCTCAGAAGGGATAGTTCTTCCGAGAGCATAGGAGCGAATATAATCCTGTCGAGAAACGAAAATAATATAAGGTTTCTTAAGAAGATCCACGGCAGGCGGCTTAAGCTGGAGTTTACTTTAAAGGACGGACGGCTTCATCAGGAGCTTTTTTCCCATAGGAAAAGACTTAAGGAGCTTCTGGACAGGCTGAAAAACAAAACAAAGTGCCTTCATTTCTTTGAGTTATCCTATTTTTTGCTTTATTATCCTCTTTTCTGGTACCTTGAGAGCTTCAGGGACATACATCCGCTTCATGCTTCGTGTGTGGATACGCCCGGGGGAAGTATACTTATGGCCGGTCTTCCCGGTTCCGGAAAGACCGTTACTTCGCTGTCTCTATGGAAGAAAAAGGGCAGCGCACTGGTATCGGATAATATCGTTCTCTACGACGGGAAGAAGGTATATTCGTGCCCCGAACCCATAAGGCTGCACGGGGACGGAGCTTCTCTCGTGGGCGGCGGGAAGCTGGAAGAACTTGATGTCGGAGCTTCAAAGGGGTTTTATATTGTCAGAGAGGGCAGGGCCGAAGACGCTTCACCGGCGGTTTTTTTGCTTATGGGACTTTCCGATAAGTTCTCGGTCGAGGAAATAGACAGCGAATCCGCGGCGGGTATGGCGTTCAGTCAGAGCATTCAGGGAGCGGAGATATTAAATTATTTTGACTATGCCTCGCTTTTGAATTTTTTGGATATAGGGACCAATCTGTTCAACAGGAGGATTGGTGCGCTCAAGGCCCTTTTCGAAGGCGTGAAATGTTTCAAAGTCAATGTGCCCCGCGGAAGTACCGCGGATTTTATATCGGAGAAGATATCAGGGCTTTTATGATGAAACACAAGATTTCCCGCTATCTGAAGTCGTATTTATACTTAGGACGAAAGAGGACGGGCTTTTGCGCGAATTTCGGCCATGGGGATATGGGGGACGACGCGCTTCTTCTGGCGGCGCGTAAGCTGTTCGAAAAGGATATGCTGCCTGTCTCGAAGCGCGGTTACGCTTTTAATCCCCGTATTCTCAACGCGCTCTTGATAGGTTCGGGCGCGGCGCTGAGATGGGAGGCGCCTTATATACCCAAAAGATTGATAAGCGGAAAAAAATGGCATTTTCCGGTAGCGCTTTTTTCCGCGGGTATTAATTGCGATTACGGTAGGGAATTTACCCGGGAATCACTTGAAAAAATAAAAGGCTTATGCTCTGTTTGCGATTATCTGGGCGTTCGTGACAATCGTACAGGGAAGTTTTTGGAGGATTTGGGATTCGGCGGCGTAAACATTGTGCCGGATCTTGAGTTTGTTTTGGAGGAAGAGAAAGTGTCGGTGGAATATAAAAAGAAAGGCGCTGCCGTAGGGATAGTTCTTACGCCTCATTCCGAATTCGATGAGAGCATTTTTAAAAAAATAATAGATAATTTCACCACTTTTATAGA
>CAZEGO010000079.1:2168-6933 GCA_964511955.1 uncultured Planctomycetia bacterium
GTTTGACTGAAAAAGGGAAAGATGTTATATTTTTAAAGTTTGATAAAGCCTGCGCGGATACGAACAGGGAGGGAGCGCTCATAAGAGAGCTCGCGGGAAGAGCTAGGCATAAGGAAAAGATATACGTTCAGGAACGCGATTTCAGCCCCGGAGAAATGCTTTCTTTTATGAAGAAATATTGTGACTTTATGGTGTGTACGAGGCTTCACAGCGCCGTTTTCTCCGCGAGCGCGTGCGTGCCGTTTTTCTGCGTCGGTTATAACGTTATGCATGATGCTTTCATGGATATGATAGACCAAAAGGAGTTATACATTCCTCTCGATTCTCGTTTTTCCGTTGACGCTATGCTGGATAAATTCGGCTACGTAAAAGATAACTATGATGTTGTGAAAGAAGGGCTTTCGCGAAAAAAGTCTGATTTTATACAGATGATAAACATACAGGCTGACAAAGTCAAAAATATACTGGAAAGGAGCGCTTGATGAGAGTTCTGGTTACGGGCGGAGCGGGACTGGTCGGTTCGCACGCCGCTCAATTTTACGCTGACAAAGGGGATGAGGTTATAGTGCTTGATAATCTTATGCGTTCGACTTTATTCGGTTACAGCAGGGAGAGCGTGGAATACAACTGGAATTACCTCGGAGAGTTCAAAAACGTAAAACGCGTTAAGGGGGATATCAGGCAAGAGGAAGACGTAAAAAAAGCTCTTGGCCGGGGTGTCGACGCGGTTATACATACCGCGGGCCAGCCCGGTGTGCCTTTGTCCATGAGGATACCTAAAGAGGATTTTTCCATCAACGCTTACGGCACTCTGAACGTGCTTGAGTGCACCAGGCAGGTTTCCCCGGAGGCGCGTTTCATATATTGCTCCACCAATAAAATATACGGTGAGAACGTAGACGCTATTACCGTAACCGAAGAAGAGAAGAGATACGCTTATAAATCGAAGAAGGGCGTGCCGGAGGAGATGGGTGTTGACCTTACCGGACATACTCCTTACGGGGCCTCTAAATATACCGGCGATATTTATACCCAGGAATACGGCCGGATGTACGGCATGAAGACAGCCGTGTTCAGGATGTCCTGTATATACGGTATAAGACAGTTCGGTTTTGAGGATCAGGGTTGGGTGGCGTGGTTTGTGGTCGCGAACCTGACGGGCCAGCCCATTGTGATTTACGGCGACGGGAAGCAGGTAAGGGATTTATTGTACGTGGAGGATTTGATAGGCGCTTTCGATAAATTCCTGGCTGCCGGAAAGACTCACGAGGTTTATAACATAGGAGGGGGGCCGAGAAACACCGTGTCTCTCCTGGAATGTATAGAGATAACAGAAAAGAAAACGGGAATAAAGTTCAGAAAGACAGAGTATAAAGACTGGAGGCCAAGCGACCAGAAGGTCTACGTATCGGACATAAAAAAAGTCTCCTCGTCGCTGGACTGGAAACCCACGGTGACACCGGAAAAGGGCCTGGAAAAACTGATAAAATGGGTAGGCGATAACACGAAATATTTTATATAAAAATCTTTTCTTGTCATCGCGAGGAGCGCCTGCCGTCGGGCAGGAAGCGATGATGCAATATTCTGAAAAGTGAGGATTTAAGTGAAAGCGATTTTTTTAGACAGGGACGGGGTTATAAACAGGGATCCCAACGACGGCAGTTATATAACCGGTTGGGAAAAGTTTGAGTTTTTACCGGGCTCGCTGGAAGCCATAAAAGACCTTACCGATAATGGCTACGATATTTTTATCATCTCCAATCAGGCCGGTGTGGGCAAGGGCGTTTATACTGCCGAAAGCCTGAACGAGATTACGGCCAGGATGATCAAAGAGATAGAAAAATCCGGCGGCAGGATATCATCGGTAAATTACTGTATACATAAACCGGACGAGGGATGCGACTGCAGGAAACCCGGAAACGATCTCATAAAAAAAGCGGTCACCGGCCTGGATGTGGATTTTGGCAGGAGTTATTTTATAGGCGATTCGCGCAAAGATATAGAGGCGGGTAAAAGTATGGGGTGCATGACCGTACTTCTTTTGACCGGAAAAGAAAATCCGGACAAAATAAAAGATTGGGAAACCAAACCCGACATCACGAAAAATAATCTAAAGGAGGCAGTACAGTGGGTATTAAAGGAAAAGCCAAAATTATAAGAGAACTGTTCACTTTCCTGTGGGAAAGAAAGCTGTGGTGGATGATGCCGATAGTGATAGTGTTGTTACTGTTCGGCTTTTTGATATTCTTTACTCAGTCATCCGCGGTGGCACCTTTTATCTACACCTTATTTTAAAGCCGGTAAACCATGAAAATATTAATCGCTCACGCGTATGCCGGAGTAGGGCATAAGAAGGCGGCGGATGCCGTTTATAAAGAGCTCTCCGTCAGAGACGGAATCGAGGCGAAGAACGTAGACATCCTGGATTACACGAGGCCTTTTTTCAGGATATACTATCCCAAAATCTATCTGTTTCTGATCAACAGGCTGCCTTTTTTATGGGGAATATTTTATTATTTGCTGGATATGAGGGTGATTGACGCCTTAATAGCTCCGGTAAGAAGGCTTTATCACGTTTTCGAGGCAAGGAAGTTCTCCGAGTTCGTGCGGAGTTATTCGCCCGACGTCGTAGTGTGCACTCATTTTATGCCGGCGGAGGTGATTTCCGTTCTTAAGAAAAAAGGCTTTTTTAAAGGCAAGCTCATTACCCTTATAACCGATTTTATGGCACATTCCTTCTGGATGGCGCCGAATAGCGATTACTTCATAGGAGCCATAGATAGCACGAGGAGAGATCTTATAAGGCGCGGTGTGGAGGAGAAAAAGATAAAGATTTTCGGCATACCGTGTGAACCTCAGTTTTCCGAAAAAAAACCGAAGGACGAACTGGTCGGGAAAATAGGAATTAAAGACGACAGGTTTAATCTCCTGATAATGGGCGGAGGATTCGGTACCGGGCCGGTCAGGGAAATAGTGTATTCCCTGTTGAGCGGGGACGATGAAACGGTGGATAATTTACAGCTCATAGTGGTGTGTGGGAAGAACAAGAAGCTGTGCGACGAATTAAACGGCCTCGGGCGTTACCTCAGGGGCGAACTGCGGGTGTTGGGTTATTCGGACAATGTGGATGAACTTATGGAGATAAGCGACTGTATCGTCACCAAATCCGGAGGCCTTACGGTTTCGGAATCGCTTTCCAAGCAGCTGCCCATGATAGTCATAAAACCCATTCCCGGTCAGGAAACCAGAAACTGCGACATACTGACACGCTTCGGTGCGGCCGTCAGAGCGAACAGCGTCTCGGACGTCAAGAAATACGTCCGTGATTTCATAACCTGTCCGGAAAAAATAGTGGGAATGAAAGCCAGGACCGGACTTTTGTCTTACGGCGATGCGGTCCGAAACATAGCGGATTTTATGGTGAAGAAATGAGAATTAAAATTACCCAAAGACTTCCGAAAGACGTTTTACGTATCGTTAAGGCCGTAGGAAAAACGGGCGACGATTTAAACCTGCGTGTTTATCTGGTGGGAGGCCCGGTGCGGGACATTCTTTTGAAAAGAAAAGCCTGCGACACCGATTTCGTAGTCGAGGGTGACGCGGTAGAGTTTGCGGGATACCTGAATAAACGCCTGAAGGGAAAGCTTATCAAGTATCCCGCGTTCCGTACCGCGACCGTTCATCTCAGAAACTGCGGCGTGGATTTGGTCACTGCCCGTAAAGAGACCTATAAGAGGCCCGGCGCTTATCCGGATGTCGAACCCGCTTCGATAAAAGAAGATCTTTTCAGGAGAGACTTTACCGTAAACGCCATGGCATTGAGCCTGAACCGGGACGCTTTCGGGGAATTGGCGGATTTTTACGGCGGACGCAGAGACATTAAGAACGGGTTGGTTCGCGTTTTGCACGACAGGAGTTTTGTCGACGACCCCACCCGTATTTTCAGGGCCGTCAGGTTTTCTGTGAGGTTTAACTTTGCTATAGAGCGCCACACTAAAAAACTGATAAAGGAAACCATATCGGAAGGTTATCTCGCGGACGTTAATCGGGGCAGGATAAAGAAAGAGATAGAGCTTTTTTTCAAGGAGCAAAAACCCCTGGAATGCCTGGATAGATTTTCGAAACTCGCGTAGTCAGATCAAAGGAAGGAGCGCCGCATGGGAATAAGGACCGACAGAGTACAGGTAGAGCTAAAGAAAGAAATATCCCGTATATTGCAGGAAGACCTTAAGGACCCGAGGATAGGGTTTGTTACCGTTACCAGGATAGAGCTGACGGGCGACCTGAGATATGCCAAAATATATTACAGCATATTGGGTGACGGGGCGAACAAAGAGGAGAGTAGCCGCGGCATAGAGAGCGCTTCAGGCTACATCAGGAAACTTGTCGGGGACAGGCTCAAGCTTAAGTATGTGCCCGAGCTTTCCTTTATCCTGGATAATTCCGTAGAGTATAGTATATATCTCGACAAAACTTTTGAGAGGCTTGAAGATGAGCGTAAAAAAAATCAGGAAGGCGATAAATAGTTACGATAGTTTTTTGATATCCGCGCATATCAATCCCGAGGGCGACTCCATAGGCAGCCAGCTCGGCGTCGCTTTTTTGCTGGACAGGCTTGGCAAAAAGTACGCTATAGTGAACGAGAGCCCGGTCCCTCATAATCTGAGGTTCATGCCCGGGATCGAAACCATAACCAGGCATAGGCCGGAGGGTTTTGATTTCGATGCGGCGATAATTTTAGACTGCCCGGATATGTGCAGAATAG
>CAZEGO010000080.1:0-6876 GCA_964511955.1 uncultured Planctomycetia bacterium
GAGAATGGAAAAAGATAATCTCCCGAATAAGTTTTTCAGTAAAGAAAAACGGTCTTATAGAGCAATTCGACGGGTTTTTTAAACGAAAAAGCATAGAGTTAAGAAACCTTGACAGGCATCCCATCCCCCCTATACCCAAAAAAGCCAATTTTCAGAAAATAGGCGAGACACAATTCGTTAAACAAGCCGATGTTATAATGCTGCTCTATCTTTTCTCCGACGTCTTTGAAAGACGGATAAAAAGAAAGAATTTTTATTATTATATAAAAAGGACTTTACATAAGTCATCGTTAAGCGCGGCAGTACATTCCGCCATAGCCGCTGAGATAGGCGAGATGAAAAAAGCTTATAGGTATTTCAATATAGCCGCTAACATGGATATTACCCTTATATACGGTAATACCGATGACGGAATACATGCCGCCTCTTTAGGTGTTACCTGGCAGGCCGTGATAAACGGTTTTGCGGGAATCAGAGTTGCAAACAGAACGTTGTGCGTGGATCCCAGACCTCCGAAAGAATGGGAGGAAATATCCTTCAATCTTTACTGGCGAGGTTCATTGGTCTCTATAAAAGCAGATCACGATAAAGTTTCTATTCATATGAAGCAGGGAAAAAGAAGCGGCAGGTATAACGTAAGAGTTTATGGCACGTTGCGTAAGTTACGTCCCGAGAAGACATATTTATTTAACAGAAAAGGAAAATAGCTATGACGGGAAAAAAGAATAAATTAAAGATAGCTCATCTTCATTGGGGTTTTCCTCCTATTATAGGAGGGGTGGAGACACACCTTACCATAATACTCCCGGAGATGGTTAAGATGGGTCATCAGGTAGATCTTCTGGCCGGCTCGGCCGAAGGGGCCAAGGTTCTGGATAAATATAAAGGCGTTACCGTTCACAGGGTTCCCATAATGGATTTAAACTGGCTGCATAAAAGAGGTCTGAACGGGATAGAAGAGGAAATAGAAAAAGTATTTACAAGGTTTATGAATAAAGTAAAACCCGATATAATTCATGCCCACAACATGCATTATTTCAGTAAACCGCATGTAACGGCTTTGGAAAAAATTGCCAGGAAAAACAGTATACCACTTTTTCTTACGGCGCATAATGTATGGGATGATAATCTTTTTCTGGATCTGACAAGGAATGTAAAATGGGATCACATTGTAGCGGTCAGTCATTTTATCAAAAGAGAGTTAATAGGTATAGGCGTACCCCACAGAAAAATAACGGTTATACATCACGGTATAGATGAGTATGCTTACAACCCTAAAGTTAATCACAAAAGTATTTACAAGGACTACCCGCGGCTGAAAGGCAAGAAGGTTATTTTTCATCCGGCCCGTATGGGGCTTGCCAAAGGATGCGACGTAACTATCAAGGCTTTGAAGATAATAAAAAGCCGTGTCCCTGATGTGATACTGGTCCTGGCGGGAACCAAAAACATAATAGACTGGGGCCTTACTCAGCAAAAAGATATCGCTTATATGGTAAATCTGGTGGATTTTTTCGGAATGAGAGACAACGTGCTTATAGATTCGTTTAGACTGGAAGATATGCCTAAGCTTTACGGGGCTTCGACGGTATGCGTATATCCGTCTTCCTCGTGTGAACCTTTTGGCTTGACCATGCTGGAGGCCCTGGCCTCGGCTAAGCCGATGGTGGTCACTGAAACAGGAGGCATGCCCGAAATTATAAAAGACGGTATAAACGGTTTCGTGGTCCCAATAAAAGATTTTGAGGCTCTTGCTTCCAGGACAGTGCAACTCATTGTGGATAGCGATCTTAGGGAAAGGCTGGGCTATACCGGCAGGCAGATGGTAGAGCAAAACTACACCAAAGAAATAGTGACCAGGAACACAATAGCTATCTACAAATCCTTTTAATAATACCGTTTTTGCGAAAACATTTGACAAAAGGCGTGTAATTTGTATAATATTTATAGATGATAAACCTTTAAATCGGCACAGAGAGGTCGGTAAGGGAGACTTATGAAGTATAAATATTCGGAGTATAAAAGTTTAAACCTTCTTGCTTTATTATAAGCGGAAGGTATTTTTTTTGACCGGAGGTTTTAATGAGTTCTCAGGAAAGAGCAAATATCTTATCCAAAGAGGATATAAAAAGAGCGATTACACGCATTAGTCATGAGATACTGGAGCGTAATACCGAGCCGGAGGATATAGACATAGTCGGCATAAGGACCAGAGGATATGTGTTGGCCGAAAGGATAGCGTCGATTATAGAGAATATAGACGGAGTGAAACCGCCGGTGGGCGCTCTTGATATAACTTTGTACAGGGACGATTTGAGCGACGTCTCGGAACAACCGGTTATACATAATACTGAGATAGATTTTGACATAGAAAGTAAAAACTTAATATTGGTGGACGACGTATTGTATACCGGCAGGACTATTAGAAGCGCTTTGGACGCGCTTATAGACTTCGGAAGGCCCACAACCATACAGCTGGCTATTCTCGTAGACAGAGGCCACAGGGAGCTTCCGATAAGAGCCGACTATGTCGGTAAAAACCTGCCCACCGCTAAGAAAGAAGCCGTACAGGTGATGCTGGAAGAAACCGACGGTGAAGACAGAGTTTTTGTAGAGGAACCAAATGGCCAGAACGGTTAAAAATAAGCATAAATGGGCACACAAAGACCTTTTAGGACTTGAATATCTCTCCGGGGGAGATATAACCCTTCTTTTGGATACCGCGGATTCTTTCAGGGAGATATTGGACAGGCCGATTAAAAAAGTACCCGCCCTGAGAGGTAAGACCGTAGTGAATCTTTTTTACGAACCCTCTACCAGGACCAGAGTATCTTTTGAGATAGCCGCGAAGAGGTTATCCGCGGACGTGATTAACATAGCCACGGAATCATCTAGCGTAAAAAAAGGAGAGACTTTAAACGATACCGGTAAGAATATAGAGGCTCTCAAGGCGGATGTTATAGTGGTAAGGCATAATTGCTCCGGGGCCTCCGCTATGCTGGCAAGGCACGTTAATATAAGCGTTGTCAACGCCGGGGACGGCTGGCATGAGCACCCGACTCAGGGGCTTTTGGATATTTTTACTTTAAGACAGAAAAGGTCTTCCCTGGAGGGCATAAAAGTGACTATAGTCGGGGATATAGCACATTCGCGCGTCGCGCGTTCCAATATATGGGGTCTTACCAAATTAGGCGCCAATGTTACGGTATGCGCTCCCGAATCATTAATACCTCCGGGTATCGATAAGTTAGGCGTAAAGGTCAGTAATGATATAGATGATGCCCTTTCGGGCGCTGATGCTGTGAATGTCCTGCGTATGCAGTTCGAGCGCGATGAAAAGGGTGTTTTCCCAAAGCAGGTGGAGTATTTCAAGGATTTTGGGATAACCGAGGAAAGGTTGGAGAGGGCCGCCAAAAAAGATATAATAGTTATGCACCCCGGCCCTATAAACAGGGGAGTAGAGATATCAAGCGAGGTCGCCGACGGGTCTAATTCGGTAATACTCGAGCAGGTCACCAACGGTATAGCCATAAGGATGGCTGTTTTATATTGGCTGTTACAAGTCAGGAAAAAGAGTAACAATAATGACATTATTAATTAAAAACGGTACGATAATAAACCCTGAAAATAAAATAAACGCTCAGGCCGATATCCTGATAAATAACGGTATTATCGGCGGGGTCGAAAAGAATATCGATGCCAAAGCGGATGAAATCATAGACGCCAAAGGTAAAATAGTAATGCCAGGTATAGTGGATATACATGTGCATTTTCGCGAGCCGGGCAGAGAAGATAAAGAGACCGTGTCCTCGGGCACAAAAGCCGCGGCTAAAGGCGGAGTGACAAGCGTATTGGTTATGCCTAATACGGATCCCGCTATCGATTGCGTTAAGAACGTGTCTTTATTGAAAAACATTATAAAAAAAGATGGCATAATAAATGTTTTTATGGCGGGTTCCATTACGATAGGGCGCACGGGCGAGAAAATTTGCGACATAAAAGCGTTGAAGAAATCCGGTGTTGTGGCGGTTTCGGACGATGGTTCGTCCGTTGATAAAGACGACATAATGACAAAGGCGATCATTGAATCTAAAAAAGAAAATATTGCTCTAATATGCCATTCCGAGGATAAAACGCTTTCTAATAGAGGTGTTATAAATCTTGGTTTTACATCCACCCGTCTTGGGCTTAGGAGCATTTCAAAGGAATCCGAACATAAAAGGGTAGAAAGAGATATAAAATTGGCCGAAAAAGCTACAGCACCGATACATATTACCCATGTAAGCTGTAAAGAATCGGTGGACATAATAGCAAAAGCTAAGAAGAGAGGCGTTAAAGTGACAGCCGATACGGCCCCGCATTATTTTACTCTGTGCGAAGAGGATCTACTGGACTACAACACTAATATGAAGATAAACCCTCCGTTAAGGACCAAAGAGGACAGGGGCGCGATAATGGCGGGCCTGAAAGACGGAACATTAGATGTTATAGCTTCCGATCACGCGCCTCATACGGAGAACGAAAAAGACATAGAATTTGATTACGCTGAGTTCGGTAGCATAGGTCTTGAGACAGAACTGGCTTTGGCTATAACCGAACTGATAAATAAAGGGATTTTAGACTGGGAGGCTCTGGTAAAGAGGATGTGCTCAAGCCCCGCCGCTATTTTAGGCCTGAAGAAAGGTACTCTCTCAAAAGGAAGAGATGCGGATATAATAATAGTCGACCCGGACAAGGAATGGAAAGTCGAAAAGAAAAACTTCGTTTCCAAATCCAAAAACTCCGCATTTCTTGGAAGAAAGTTAAAAGGAGTAGTAGAAAAAACAATACATAAAGGAAAAATAGTTTATGATCATAATTGGTAATGTTATGTGTCATTTACGCGAAAGCGGGAATCCAGTAAACAGCGACGGTTATTATAGATTCTCGCTTTCACGGGAATGACAAAGCAGGGAAATGATCCCTGAGGATATTTATAGTTCATACGCTTTTTCTATAAGCTATCAGCCATGAGATAAGCCATGTTTATAGCCGATTTACACATACATTCAAAATACAGCCGGGCCACAAGCCCTCAGATGAACGTTAAGACGCTCTCAGAGTACGCGAAGATCAAAGGCATTACTCTCTTGGGCACCGGTGATTTTACGCATTATTTATGGCTTGAGGAGTTAAAGAAAAACCTTAAAGACTCAGGCAACGGGCTATACGAGTATAACGGTACTAATTTTATGCTCACCGGCGAAATATCGACTATATATTCCAAAAACGGCAAGGTAAGGAAGATACATACTGTTATTTTTGTCCCGAGTTTTAAAGTGGCTGAAAAGATAAACAGCGCCCTGGCCGGATACGGGAATATAGCGCATGATGGTAGGCCCATACTCGGGATGGACGTGAAAGACCTTACGGAAGTTCTATTTGGGATTAGCAGAGACGTTTTTATCGTACCCGCTCACATATGGACGCCATGGTTTTCCCTGTTCGGTTCAAAATCGGGGTTTGATTTAATAGAAGATTGTTTTGAGGAGTATTCCAAAGACATACACGCTCTTGAGACAGGCTTGTCTTCCGATCCTTCGATGAACTGGCGCTGCAGCAGACTCGATAGATTCAACCTTATCTCTAACTCCGATTCTCACAGCCCACAGAAAATCGGGAGGGAAGCGAACGTATTCGAGGCAGACATGAGTTATGACGCGATAATAAATGCTTTGAAGGTAAAGGACAACAAAAAGTTCCTTCGCACCATAGAATTTTTCCCCGAAGAAGGCAAATATCATTATGACGGACACAGGAACTGTGAAGTGAGACTTACGCCCGAGGAGACCAAAAAGAATAAAGGCATATGTCCCGTTTGCGGCAAACCTGTTACCGTAGGTGTCATGAACAGAGTGGATGAGCTGGCGGACAGACCGGAGGGATTTGTGCCCGAGGGCGCGGTACCTTACAAGAGGACGGTCCCCCTTGCTCAGATAATATCAGATGTATTGGGGGTAGGAGAGAACTCAAAGGCAGTCGACAAGGAATATACGTCCATAGTTCCCGGGGTAGGGACCGAGTTTGAGGTCCTTACCCAGGTGCCGAATGAGGAGCTGCTGCGAAAGGTTCCGCAAAAAATCGCAAAAGCCATTATAAATGTCCGTAAAGGTAATGTTAATATTCTTCCCGGATACGACGGAGAATATGGTAAAGTAGAAGTATTGAATAAAGAGGAGTTTTCGGAAAAAGAGATGAATTTTTTTTAGCGTAAACTTTAAGGTTTTATATGAAGGATTTAAAAGCAAAAATTATATCCAATAACAGGATAAAAGGTGACTATTATAAAATGACCCTGAACGCAGGTTATATTGCCCGTAAGGCCAAACCGGGGCAATTTGTGCAGGCTAGGTGCTCCGATCGGCACGAGCCTCTCCTGAGACGACCATTTAGTATCCACAGGGACAAAGGACATGGGGCAAGAGACAAGAGGATAGAGATTTTATATGAAGTAGTAGGTCGTGGGACGCAAATATTATCAAAGAAAAAATCCGGAGACGTAATAGATGTTTTAGGACCCTTAGGGAATGGATTTGTTTTACCAAGAACTAAGCCTGCCTGCCGTGGCAGGAGCCAAGAACTAAGAGCTATTATTGTTGCCGGTGGTATAGGAGTCGCTCCCATGGTATTTCTGGCTCAAGAGCTGAACAAAAGGAAAATAGACACTACGGTTTTATTGGGAGCGAGGACAAAAAACCTGATTTTATGCGAGAAAGACTTTAAAAATTTAGGGTGCCGTGTGCATATAGCGACCGATGACGGAAGCAAAGGTTTCAAAGGCTTTGTTTCAGAGCTTTTAAACAGCCCCCATGTCCCTTATCCCTTATCCCATGTTTC
>CAZEGO010000081.1:0-6861 GCA_964511955.1 uncultured Planctomycetia bacterium
AAGCGATACGTTTTATACTGCTCAGTCTACTCCTTCCGTGCCGAGTTTTGGTACAGTGACTACCAATTCAATAGTGCTTAACACTTCTACCGTGGCCAATATTACGTCAGGCTCATCGGGGTGTTACTTCGATTCAACTACCACCGGTGGCGACGGAGGTATAAATGCGTGGGTAGCAGGAACAAGCGATACCGTCACGGGACTTTCGGCCAATACGCAATACACCTTCAGGGTAAAAGCGAGAAACGGAGACGCTGTCGAGACAAGTTATTCGGGAACGGCCAGTAAGTATACATTGCCGAACGTTCCGGATATTACGTCTTGCTATGCCGAAACAGACAATCCCGTAAATTCGGAAACAGGAAGTATTCAGATAGACTGGTATTCGACCGGTGGCGCAGCTGCGTACACTTTAGAAAGAGATACTTCCTCGAGTTTTCCGTCACCCACGACACTGGTGAATAATCAGGCGGTAACCACATATAACGATACCGGACTTTCGGATAATACCACATATTATTATAGAGTAAAAGCACGCAACGCCGATAACGACTGGACGGGATATTCCGCCACTCAGTCAGCAACAACTCCTGACAGGACGAAACCGGCGACGCCATCGCTGGGCGTGGCTGAGGATAATTGCGTAGCATATTGGAGTTTTGATAACACCGATATCGTAGGCAAGGATTATAGTGCTTACGGGAATAACGTTACAAATAACGGAGCGACATATAGTTCAAGCGGAATAAGCTCCGGAATGCTTGATTTTGAAGGCGGCGTAGCTTCAGGCGATTACCTTGATTTGAGTTCGAGTCATGAAATAGATTTGACGAGCGCTACGATTTGTTTTTGGGCAAAGCGTTCTTCTTTAGAATCACAGGATGCCACTAACACTACAGAGGCAATAAGAATTTTATATGGCACAGGGGCGTATAAGTTCTTGGATTATTATATAAGCGGAGGCAATTTCGCGGTAAGAGCCGAAAGGGACGTAAATAGTGAGTATTGGGCCATGTGTGGTTCAAGCGTAACAGCTGATCTTAACTGGCACCATGTAGCTATTACAGCTGACAATAATGTATTTAAGCTTTATATTGACGGTGAATTGCAGGGCACAGACGACGATACGGCCAGTGGATATACTTCTGATACATGTACGATCAGTTCTATTGGAAAGGGGTATGGGGCCGAGCAAACTACATATGGCTCGTATTTTTACGGAGGCCTGGATGAGGTAAAAATATATGACAGACCGTTGAGCGCTGGAGAGATTCAGGCCGAATACTCGGGCAGTAATTATGTAAAACTCTCGGCTAAGCCGACAGACGCTAATCTTATAGGCTATTGGAATTTTGATGAAGGTTCGGGCTCTATCGCTTTTGACAGGAGCGGAAGCAATAATAACGGTACCATAACAAGCGCGACTTACACACAGGGCATATCCGGGACAGCTCTTAATTTTGACGGTACATCACAAAAAGTCGTAGTGCCTCTTAATAACGCTACAGCCGGCGCGGGTACTATATCTTTATGGATGAAGCATTCATGGAGCCCCCTGGACAGCGTGACGCATGGATGGTTCCAGACAGACGCTACTCTTAATGACCCGGGGTGGTTCTCTTTCTATAAATATTCATCTAACAATCTTGATTTCAGAGCCAGGAACGATGACGCGTGTTGTTCGGCTACGGCCGGAGTGGGAAGCGGCAATGCCGATGATTATCTTGCCTCTAACGAATGGACTCATATTGTAGGTACCTGGGATTCTTCCGGAGCCAAACTTTATGTGAACGGAGAATTAGCCGCCAGCGCCGCATTCGGGGCGTCGGGCGTACCTACTATAATGCCTTCCACAGCCACCATAGGTTTAGGACATGGCGGTTCCGCGAATGGAGTTATAGATGAGGTACGGATGTACAGCGCGGCTCTTGACGCCGAAGAAGTAAAAGATTTATATTCCAATGTCGCGCCGAAATACATTTACTATCGTTCCGCAACCTCAACAGGGACTTACAGTAATATTTATTATCCCTTGGCGAAAAGCGCTAAAGAACTTCTCGATTGGGGCTATACAGGAGACGGTGTTTATCTATTTGATCCCGACGGAGAAGGCGGCAACGCACCTGTGGCGGCTTACTGCGATATGACTACTGACGGCGGGGGATGGATGCTTGTTTACCACGGTCTTTGTACTTCAGCGACCGATCCTACGAGGACCAAAGGAAACGTCATTGAACTTTCTTCCGATATACCTTTTGACCAGATGAAGATAGCGGCAGTAAATTGGGATTACACCAGTGATACTATGACTACCACCGAAACGGCCGAGATGCAGCTTACGTTCAGTGGTTATTTTGCCTGGCTGCATGATGAGCCTGATACGCCCAATCCTGATGTTAAATTCCATTCAGCAGCTGACGGAGTGCAGGATGTTCAGTTTACCACATTGGCCTATATGTTACAGGGATACGGCAACAGCTGGAGAAGGGTATTGCCACATTACAATACTCAGGATCACGATTCTTATATGTATCTCGGTAGTCTCAGTAGTACAAGCATAGATTATGCTGATTGGGGTTATGATGAATACAATTCTCATATGAATGATAATTATCCAGTGGAAAGCGGTTTAGGTTTAACGCCTATCGCTTTTCAGGAGATAAAGACATGGGTCAGGGAAACCGGGACTTATGATAGTGACGATGACCCCGGATTTGTCGATACTTTCGGCGGATATCACCAGGATTTCTACGGAAAAATGGACGGAGACATAACTACTATAGGCGGATGGACTAAGGATGTTACGGACGGCGCGGCTTATGCAGTGGATAACGGAAGACTTAAAATGGTGCACAACGGAGCTGCCCCAAATGAAGCGCATGATTATGCCATGTACGAATTTTCTTCGGAAATAACTTCCAACGCGGTAATAGAATTTGATGTTACAGTGGCTAATTCCGATAACTGGGATTTTCTCGTTTCTGTAGGCGATTCCGGCTCCACGGTCAGCGCGTCCAGCCAAATGGCACATCTGGCTATAACCAATGAGAACCTGCGCGCCTGGAATTCGACCTGGAGCGATGTGCAGACAGGATTGACCGTAGGGGATACCTATCATATCAAAATTTATATAGACAATACTAATAATTACTCCAGGTTTTATGTTGACGGACAGCACAAGTTGACTCTGAATTTTCCCGATACAGGTTCCACAGGTATTAAGGTTATCAGGTTTGAGAATTATGGTTACAGCAGTATAGACAGCACATGGCATGTTGATAATATTTCAGTAACTCCTGCTACAGGAGGCGATACGCAGGCTCCGGATACTCCGGGAACAGGCTCTCTTAGCCATTCCACTTCCGCCTGGCAGTCAGGCACTTCAAACGACAATACAATAAACTTCGCGTGGACCGAGCCTTTATCAAATGGCGATGATTATTTCTATTATGCTGTAGCGGTAGATAGCGAAGGGAACGAGAGTAATATATTATATGACGGCGGCATGGAGAAGTCTACCGATCAAGGATATCTTAAAGCGGGATCTAACGGTCATGGCACAGGAACAGAATCTTTTGACGCTACGGAGAAATATACCGGAGATTATAGTCTTAAGATAGTATGCAGCGGAAATTCTTATTGGTATTCTGATTTTACTATCGGTACAGACATAGATGCCAATTCTTTGTATAGATTCTCTTGTAAAGTTAAGACATCTCTTAGTGAAGGTTATGCTAAATGTCATGTGGAGCAAGACGCAAGCACGTTAAGCAGCGCAACTACCAGCGGAACAACAGATTGGACAGAAATACAGACAATTCTTCAAACATCATCTAGCGGAAATGTGCGACTTTTGTATTATGGTTTAGGTAATGCCACAGGAACAATATGGTGGGATGATGCTAAGCTGGTTAAAATTTCTAAGCACACAATTACGACACCTATTACAGGCTATTACTGGGCCGTGAATGACTCCACTCCCGAGACAGGCGGGACGTGGGTAGCCCGTACGGATACTTCAGAGACTACCGGCGCTGTACCGGATGGCACGGGTAATTATATTTACATAAAAGCCGAAGACGGAGCCGGTAATTTATCGAGTGCCAGGAGTTACGGCCCGTTCTATATAGATACAGCTGCTCCCACTACGGCGGCTCCCACGATTTCCTCCGGGACTTCTGGCGAAAACGGATGGTATACAAGCGATGTAAATCTGTATATCAATTCCTCGGACGCTACCTCAGGTATAGCCACTGAAAAACATAAATCCACAGGAGGATATAATGCGGGCTCATCTAACGATACATGGACCGATTCTACGGAAGGTACAGAGACATGGTACGGTTATGCCATAGATAACGCCGGCAACGCCAGAGATGCCGTGGATTCCCTGCAGGTAAAAATAGATAAGACCAATCCTTCATGCTCGGCCGATAACGCCTCCACAAGCTGGCGTTCATCGAATGTTACTATCACGCTTTCGTGTTCGGACTCGGTGAGCGGCGTACAAAGTTTTAAATACAGATGGGATAATTCCGACGCAGCGAATGGCACCGTTACTTCCAACGGCGCGACTATAAATATACCTTCGGACGGTGACCATACGCTATATCTCTGGGTAAAAGATAATGCGGGCCGCACCGACATATGGAACGGTACCTATAGACTCGACACTACTGGCCCGGGAGCTCCTGCTATAAGCACCCCGGCTTCAGATCCTGCGTGGTTTGATTCAAGCGAGACGAGCATAGACTTCGGCTGGAGCAACGGCACCGAAGATTCCTCGGGAATAAACCGCACGGAATATAAAGTGACGAATGACGGCGGAGGCACCGTACAGGATTGGACGACTTTTGTGTCAGGTACGGGCACTTCCCAGTCTCTTGATGTATCGGGATATTCCGACGATGGCTACACTATGCATCTGAGGCATGTGGATAACGTGGGTAATAACGGTACCGAAGCGACTATCGATTTTATAGTTACGGGAGTAAGTTTTACTATTACTCAAGACCCAACCGATACTCATGTCGGTCGTGCCAGTTCCGTAACATTTACGGTAAACGGTAAATATACATATGACAGCTCAACGAATGCTACCGGGTCCGTACAGTTGTGGAATGACCCGGCTTTTACGGATAATTGGGACTCAGGGCTGGAAGATTCTCCCAATAATCATTGGTTTGGAGATGGTTCCAGCTATGGCAATAGTGTGATCTCTTTCGAGCCTACTATAAAACAAGCAGGGGATTATTCTTTAAAGTTGGATTCCAGCCCTGCAGATTCTCGTCTTTATGTAGATGCTTATCCTAATGCTTCCTGTCCGGTAAATCATGATTGGCAGGTAGATCATTATTTTTATCTTACAGAGACAGGAAATACCAGAATGAGATGGAGGCTATGCGAAAACAGTCCCGAGGATTACGGTGAGTTTTTGAGATGGCGTATATATGATGATGATAAAATAGACCTTTGGAGCGACCGTGAAGGATGGTCATATGATGTTACAGACGCTCTTTCTGTAAACACCTGGCATCATGTCCGCGTAGTATATGATGATTCCACGGAAACCTGTACTTTCTATGTGGATAATATGAGTACGCCTGTTGGTACGCGTCAGATATACAGAGCTGTGCCGGGATATGTAAGACAGTCTATGCCTTGGAGCTCAGGAGGGGATACAGTTGTATATGTAGATGAGCTTACGATAACACCTGTTAATAACAGCCATGCTTTGACAAGCGGACAATATCAATGGACAGAAGAACATTATTATGAGAATGATGTTATGGTGGCCGAAGTTTTGGGCTATACAGGGGATAGTCATGGCATAACGAGTTTTTCCTCAAACAGCAAGGCTGTTGATTTCGGTTATCCGCCTGTAATTGAGTCTTATTCTATCAGCTCCGATACTCTTTATGCTATGTATGGTACCGAAGGCGGTAATAAATATTATAAATATGTTATAGAGGTTAGCGACCAGGATGGGCAGGATGATTTAGGAAGGGCGTATCTACGCATAAGGAATGATTCCACAGGGAAGATGCTTAATTGTCATTGGAGATACAACGGAGGAACGAATGGTTATTTAGATGTTTATGATTATACAGGAGGCCGTCTGTACGGTTCAGACGGTGACTCAGACGGCTCTACGAATCTCAGTCCTTCCTTTGGGACTATAGATACTACAACAAACGCGCCTAACGGTGTGGTATATACTATGTATTTTACTATAGATTGGGATTTCGGAACCATTGCCGATACCGAATTCAGAGTTCTGGCATATGACAGATTAGCTAACTGGCATGCGGTCGGATGGTACTGGTATGATGTGGAATCTCCTATGAATACCACTCGTAATACTGATATACTTGATATAGTGTGCGGAGTCGAATGGAACGGCGCGCCTACCGTGACGGATTCCACAGTTAATCCATCTGCTTCAATAACTTTTAGCGGTGATTTGGAGTATCAGGGTACTGCGATAGATGTTCCTTATGATGTAGCCGGTTGCGAATTATACCAGAGTACTAACAAAGTCGGAGAGGACAAGGGCTTGACCAGTCCTGTCGCACAGGTTGGGATAAACGCGTCTTCGACTTCGGGCAGTTATTCGTATACAATGAAAGCATTCGGTAATGACCAGGACGGATGGGAGGATTTGTCGACGGAGAGCTCCTCTGTGTCAGTGGAAGTTAACAGGCCTGAATTGACCGGAGTTACGCCTTCGGCATATGGATATAACGACGGTTCTCGTTACTGGGAAAACGCCGGTGACGCGATTACTTTGACTTTCGCGGCGAATTGGGAGTATGGTTCGGGCGCCGGAGGCGCTACGCCTGACGGATTTACGGGCGTGGT
>CAZEGO010000082.1:0-6848 GCA_964511955.1 uncultured Planctomycetia bacterium
TTATCAGGTAAAGCTGCATCATTTAAAAAGATTTTTATCCAGAGGAGATAAGGCGAAGCTGACTATGGTATTCCGTGGCAGAGAAATGAGTCATATGGATATAGGTAAGAAAGTCTTGGACAGAATGATAGCAGACCTTGTTGACGTGGGGGAGGTAGAGAAGGGCCCCACCAAAGAAGGGAGAAACATAATGGTTCATTTGATGCCAAGAGGAGGAGCGAAAACACAGAAATAAAATCCAAAAGGAGAAAACTATGCCTAAACTGAAAACCAATAAAGGCGCCAAGAAGCGTTTGAAACTCACCAAAAGCGGTAAGTTAAAAGGCCATAAAGCCGGAAAAAGGCACCTTTTGACTTCCAAGTCCGCCGACAGAAAGCGGGGACTGAGGAAAAGTGTGATAATAGAAGGTAAGATAGCCAAGCTTACCAAAAAGTTATTGCCGTACGGTTAAAGAACTAAACTTTATATCCGCTATAAAGCCTACCGGCAGGCGGGCGAGGCGGATTCAATTCAGACTTATAACTTATGTTAGGTTCGTTCCATAAGTTATTGCTTTATCGAGGAGGATAAAAATGCCCAGAGCAAAATACGGTCCGGCGTCCAGAGCACGCAGGAAAAAAGTTTCAAAGATGGCCAAAGGCCAGAGAGCCGGCAGAAGCAAATGGCACAGGGTTACCATGGAGTCAGTTAATAAGGCCATGGCTTACGCCACCAGAGACAGGCGGGTAAAGAAAAGGGATTTCAGAAGATTGTGGATTTTAAGGATATCCAACGCCTGTAAAGAGCTTGGCCTTTCATACAGTAAATTCATGAAAGCCCTTTCCGACGCGAAGGTCGGCATCAATAGAAAAATGCTGGCGGATATAGCCGTGAACGACAAAGCGGCTTTCAGGAAACTGGTGGAAAGCGTTAAGAAATAGCAAAAAGAAACTGAAAATGTTATTGTGAATTCGCCGTGGTGGGTTCACAATAACTCCAAAACTTATCTATGCGCAGTTTAAAGCCGCCACATATAGTCTTATTAAGCTTTTTAGTAACTATTTTTGTAGGCGCGATTTTTCTGTCTTTGCCACAGAGCTCCAGCAACGGAGAGTCTATCGGTATAATAGACGC
This sequence comes from uncultured Planctomycetia bacterium, assembly GCA_964511955.1. Taxonomy (GTDB): domain Bacteria; phylum Omnitrophota; class Gorgyraeia; order Gorgyraeales; family Gorgyraeaceae; genus CAZEGO01. Next base: position 1,115 of record CAZEGO010000082.1, read on the forward strand.
TCTTTTTACGGCCACCAGCGCCACCTGCGTAACCGGACTTATAGTACGGGAAACAGGTTCCGCTTTTTCAGGCTTTGGTCAGATGGTAATATTATTTTTAGTCCAGATAGGCGGTCTAGGCATCATGACTATGTCGACTTTCTTCGCGATAGTTTTCGGGAAGAAGTTGACATTGCATGAAAATGTCGTGATAAGAACGGCGCTGGACCATCACAGCATAGAAGGCCTTAAGACTCTTATAATTTATATACTAGGCATAACTTTTTTTATAGAAGCAGTCGGTGCTTTCCTTCTTTATGTCAGATTAGGGGATGTATATTCCTCGATTTTCCATTCTATATCTGCGTTTTGTAATGCCGGTTTTTCGCTTAAACCTATCAGTTTTACTGCTTACAAGCAGGATCTATACGTGAATTTAGTCATGACTTCTTTGATTATATTGGGAGGGATAGGTTTTATAGTTATTATCGATATACCCAAGATAACCGGATGGTTGTTCAGAAAGCTTTTTTTCAGGCAGAAAGAGGACATAGCGCATCTTTTCTCGAGGATAAGCGTGCAGACTAAAATAGTGGTAACCGTTACCGCGGCGCTTTTGATCCTGGGGTGTCTGGTGTTTTTTGTTCTTGAGAATCATAAGATTTTATACGGCCTTGACCTGAAGGATAGACTGATGGCTTCGTTTTTTCAGTCGGTAACGGCCAGAACGGCCGGTTTCAACACACTATCGATAAGAAATTTGGCCAGCCCTACGCTGTTCTTTCTTATTATATTAATGTTTATAGGGGCTTCGCCCGGTTCAACGGGAGGCGGCATAAAGACATCTACCTTGGGAGTGCTTCTGGCCGGTGCGAGAAGTATGATAAAAAACAGGAGCAATATACACGTGTTCAAAAAAACTGTACCCAGGCAGGTGTTCAGGAAAGCTGTTATGATTACGGGGCTTGCCGTTAGCTGGATAGTTGTTTTTACCATGATACTGAGTTTTGTCGAGAATCGTAACGAGGCGATGCCTAATTATTTTTTAAGGATTTTATTTGAGGTCACTTCGGCTTTTGGGACAGTGGGGCTTTCGACGGGCATTACTCCTATTCTAAGCTCGATGGGAAAGATACTGATAATGCTGACGATGTTTGCGGGAAGGGTAGGGCCGTTGACGTTAGCCCTTGCCATAACAACGGGTTCACAGAAGATTATGTATAAATATCCCGAAGAAAAAGTAATGGTGGGGTAATATAGTTTGAGGTTTAAGGTTTAAAGTTAAAGGCATATGTTTTAGCTTTAAACTTTTGGTCTCGGACAATAATAGAAGGAGAAAAAAATGAGACAGTTCGCCGTTATTGGTTTGGGTCGGTTTGGTTTAAGCGTCGCCAGGACTTTGAGCGACAAGGGCCATCAGGTTTTAGCTATAGATAAAGACGAGGAGCTTGTCCAGGAAGTTTCGGATTTCGTTACCGAGTCGGTACAGGTGGACGCAACCGATGAAAAAGCGCTGAAAGCCGTGGGCGTGGTAAATGTGGATATCGCGGTGGTCGCGATAGGCACAAATCTGGAAGCCTCCGTGTTGACCACCTTGATTTTAAAAGAACTCGGAATACAAACCATAGTGGCCAGGGCCGTCACGGATGAACACGGAAAGGTGCTTGAGAGGGTCGGGGCGTCGAAGGTGGTTTTTCTGGAGAGGGACATGGGGGCTAAAATAGCCAACAGCCTTATTTCTCCTTCCGTGCTGGAACACATAGAGCTTTCCGAGGGTTCCAGCATAATGGAGGCCGTGCCCCCAGGGGAGTTTATAGGAAAATCCATAAGAGATCTGGATGTCAGAGCGCGCTACGGCCTGAATATCATAGCGGTACGCGAGAAAAAATTGGAGGAAGAAGGAAGGCCGGAACTTAACGTCGCACCTAAGGCTGATTATATAGTAAAACAAGGAGACGTATTTATCATAATAGGACCTAATAAGAACCTGGATGAATTCAGGAAAAAGTATCATATAGATAAAAAATAGCTTGTCTATCCGCCACAAAGTACCGGCGGATTAAGTTCGCGTTTATAGCTTGTGTTCATTATCGTTTCATAAGTTATGCGCTCATTTAAAGGAGATACCTATGAAATTACAGGAGAAACTGAAAAATTTAGAAAACTCGGCCGTAAAAGAAATAATAGACGCCGCGGGGCTTGAGGAGCTGGAGGAATCCAGAGTAAAGTATCTGGGCAGGAAAGGCGCGCTTACAGAAGCCATGAAAGGAATAAAAAGCGTAGCCAAGAAAGATAAACCGAAAGTGGGAAAACTTATCAACGAAATCAAGGCCAGGCTGGAGACTCTGCTTAAAGAAAAAGAACAGGCTTTCAGGGAAGCCGAGCAGGCTTCTTACGAGAACAACGACATAACTTTGCCCGGCATAAAGAGAGAAATAGGCCATAAGCATCCTTTGATACAGACTATAGACGATATTTTAAGGATTTTTATTAACATGGGATTTAAGTCCATAGACAGCCCGGAGATCGAAACGGATTTTTATAATTTTGAAGCACTCAACATACCTAAAAATCATCCCTCCAGAGAAGACTTCCACACTTTTTATCTGGACAACGGAATGCTCCTCAGGAGTCAGACGTCCACCGCTCAGATAAGGATTATGGAGAAAGAAAAACCGCCCATGCAGATAGTACACGCCGGCAAGGTTTACAGGCCTGACGCGGTAGACGCCAGTCATTCTTTCATGTTTTATCAGGTAGAGGGATTCATGGTGGATGAGAATATAGTGTTTCCGGACCTCAAAGGAGTGCTGGAGAGATTCGCTAAGGAATATTTCGGGGAGGGCGTGAAGATGAAGTTCAGGCCGCATTATTTTCCTTTTACCGAGCCGTCGGCCGAAGTGGATATATCGTGTTTTATATGCGGAGGTAAAGGGTGCAGAGTTTGTTCTTATAAAGGTTGGCTTGAAGTTATAGGTGCCGGTATGATCAATCCCCGAGTATTCGAGCAGGTTAAATATGATAGCTCAAAATATACCGGGTTTGCGTTCGGTATGGGCGTCGACCGAATATGCATGCTGAAAAACGGAATAGATGACATAAGGCTTTTGTACGAAAATGATGTTCGTTTTTTAAAACAGTTTTAGTCAGCCTTGAGCTGAAAGCTGACCGCTTTCAAGGAGGTTATTATGAGAAAATTCGGCAGATTTGCAGTCATTTTCATGTTTTTATCTGTTTGCGCAGGCGTATACGGCATAGCCGAGGAGATAACCCTTACTACCTATTATCCTGCCCCGTACGGAGCTTACGAGGAACTCATAGTCGATCGTGAATTAACCGATAATACAGAAACGGTAACAGGTGTCAGCGTGAATATAGACGAAACCGGAACCAATGCGGGCACGGTGACGGGGTTATCCGTTGATACAGGCGGAGTAGCCGACGGTACCGTAATAGCTGCGGAGTTTACGGGCGGAAACGTTAATATAGATACCGGCTCGGGCACGGATACCGACGGTACGGTGCAAATAGGAGGCACGTCTACCGTACCTTGTGCTTTATACGTTTATGCCGAATGGATGAATGGCATTAGGGTCGTCAACGAGTCCTCAGGAATTGCCATTTCCGCCTATGGACATGATATAGGAGTGTTCGCGTACGGAGATTCCGGGATATATGGTAGAGCGGAAGCATCGGGCGGTAAAGGGGTCGAGGGGGTTACGAACGCCGCGGACGCATATTCGGGTTATTTTTCCGGGGGGCTTGGGGTATATGTATCAGGTAATTTAGAAGTTACGGGCACTATAACTAAATCAGGTGTGGGATATGCTCATCCGGATTATGTCTTTGCTCCGGATTACGCGAAAATGAGAATAGAAGAGTTGAAAACATTTGTTACTCAAAATAAACATTTGCCGAATATGCCGTCAAAAAAACATATTATAAAAAACGGAGTTGATATGTTTGAACAAAACCGGTTGATGCTGGAAAAGCTCGAGGAAGCTTATTTATATATATTCGAGCTGGAGGACAGAATATCAAAACTCGAGCACAAAATGAATAAAATTCGATAGAGAGGCGGGTCATTATGCGTGTTAGTTTGGATTGGCTTAAAGATTATGTAGATACAAAAAGTGGTATCGAAAAAATAAAAGAGGCTCTTACCATGACAGGACTGGAGGTCAATTCCTTTATGGAGACCGAAGGCGATACGGTTATGGACATAGAGGTCACGCCTAACAGGCCTGACTGTCTTTCGGTTTTGGGGGTGGCGCGTGAACTCGCGGCCGCTACAGGGAAAAAGCTCAAAACCCCCCCATCCATAAAAAAAGCTTACATGAAAAAGGGCGTGAGTCGAGGCAGGGCAAAAGTAGAAATTACGGATACGAAAGGCTGCTCAAGGTATGTGGGCTGCGTTATTAAAAACGTGCAGGTAGGACCTTCCCCTAAATGGCTGGTGGCGAGGCTTAACGCCATGGGCCTCAGGTCAGTCAATAACATAGTGGACATAACCAACTACGTTCTTTTTGAAACAGGACAACCTTTGCACGCATTTGACCTCGATAAACTGGAGGACAAAAAGATTATAGTAAGAAAAGCCAGAAAAAACGAGACCATAGTAACAATAGACGGAATGGAAAAAGAGCTTGAGTCGTCAATGACCGTCATAGCCGATTCTTCCAAACCGGTGGCCATAGCCGGTATTATGGGAGGTAAAGACACCGAAATTAACGAGAAAACCAAAAACGTTTTACTCGAAAGTGCTTATTTTGACCCCCTGTCCGTCAGAAAAACGCAGCGTTGTTTGACACTCGCTTCCGAATCGAGCTACAGATTCGAGCGGGGAGTTGATTTCGGGATGGTATACGCGGCCGGTATAAGGGCTCAGGAATTGATAAAAAAACTGGCCAACGGAAAGCCTACCGGCAACATCACGGATGTCGGGGGAAAAAAAATTAAAGAAAGAGAAGTGTCGATTAACTTGAAAGAGATACCCAGGGTGCTCGGAATAGATATACCTTCAAAAACCGTCATGGCTTTATTTAAAAGATTAGGCGCCAGACCGGTAAAGAAAGGAAAAGATAAAATCTCCGTGAAGTTTCAGCCCTACAGACAGGATATCGAAAGAGAGATAGACCTGATAGAAGAAGTGGCGAGGTTATACGGCTACGAGAAAATCCCCTCCAGGTTTCCGGCTCTAACAGCTCCTAAGAGCTACGAAGAGGAAAAAAAGGAGCTGACTGAATTGCAGGGAAAAGTAAAAAACATATTATGTTCTCTCGGATTGTCGGAAATCATTACGTATACGCTTACCAACAGGCAGGCTATAGAGTCTCTGGGGATTTCTTTCGAAGGCATAATAAGGCTTCAAAACCCTTTGAGCTTCAATCAGGAATTTATGAGACCGTGCCTAACCTCGGAAATGCTTGAGACGGTTAACTGGAATCTTAACAGGGGCAATAAACTTCTTCAGTTATTCGAGTTAAACAAAGTATATTCACGGGACCATAAAACCGGTTCTATGGAAGAGAAGTTAAACCTTTGTATCGGAGTGTGCGGAGCGGTTCCGGGTAACTGGAAAGATAAATCCAGAGAGATAGATTTCTTCGATTTAAAAGGAGTGCTGGAATCCTTCTTCTCTCTTGTCGGTATAAAGAATTATTCTATAGAGCCCGTAAATCATGTCTTATTCAGGGAAGCGCTGTCCGCATCCATAACCGTGGGTGGTAAAATTATCGGAAGCTGCGGAGAAGTA